>CAYHRM010000012.1:0-17681 GCA_964359035.1 uncultured Planctomycetales bacterium | reverse complement strand
TGTCATCAAAAATATTAGACCCCGGAAATGGCACTAAAGGATTAAACGCAACAATAGTCGGATTAAGAGTAAGAGCAAATTTAATTGTCCGCTCAATGGTTTCTTTAGTATCAAAAGGAAATCCAATAATAAAAGACGCCAATGTTTTTATCCCCTCAGCTTCACAAGAACGTATAGCCGTATTAACTTGATTAAGCGTTATTTGCTTACACATTTTTTTAAGCACGCTTTCATCCCCCGATTCTATACCAAAAACCACATTGACACAACCTGCCTTCTTAAGCAATTTGGCCATTCTCTGATCCATTATATCAACCCTAGATAAACAGCCAAATTTAAGACGTAACTTTTTTATTATTAGCTGTTCACAAATCTCCTCTAGGCGTTTACGATCAAAAGTGAAAGTATCATCCTGGATAAAAATATACTTTACCTTATATTTATTAACCAACTCCTCCATTTCTAACAACACATAGTTTGCGCTATGTGGACGATATCGCCTTCCGCTTACCGTATGAGCAGAACAAAATATACAACCATAAGGACAACCTCTACTCGTAAGCATAGTAGCAGCATTCCCACTGCTATATATATGACTATGAATTGAAAACAAATTCATATCCACCATATCCCTAGCCGGGAAAGGAAATGAATCCAGGTCTTCCTTTAAAGATCGCTTCGGGTTCTCAACTACCTGCCCATCACGAGAACGCCAAACCAGGCCATTTATTGAAGAAAAATTCTTATGTTCCAGGCTTATAGCTGAGACAAGCTCAACCATAGCGTCTTCTCCTTCTCCAAGAATAACATAATCAAAAGATTCTTTCTCCTGAGTTAAAATCTTAGCGCCACAAGCACTAACATGCGCCCCCCCAATCACAATTGGAATGTTATATGTTTTTTTAATTTCTCGAGCAATGTGAACGGCATTAGGATAATTCGTAGTCATGGACGTAAACCCAACCAAAGATGGAAAAAAATCTCTTACCGTGTTCATAACTGTTTGTAAAAAATCTTTCCTTCCCAAGTCTACCAGCATCTTGCAAGAATATCCAGCACGACGCAAAATCGCTGCGATATATCCCAACCCTAACGGGAAATAAGGTTCAGTGGCTGTTTGACTTTTTCCGTAAAGATATCTATATGGTGGGTCAATTAATAATATTTTTTCCATTTTTTAGAACTACATCTTAACTTGAAATTACTTTTATTTCTGCTTGATAGTTGTCGAACAGAACCGAACTACTCTTTAAAAATATTTCTTTCCAAAGCATAAAAACAAGCAATCCATAAATCTTATATCCATTATCCGCTTTTCCCCGATCATGGTCAGATAAAATGCCTTGTACATAATCAGGATCAAATATTCCTGTTCCTACTATATTTCTTCTTGAAATAACATCATGGACAAAATCGTTGAGTGATCCCCTAAACCACTGGCTAATAGGCGCATTAAATCCCTTCTTTTTCTGATGAATAATTCCAGCCGGTAAATTATATTTCATTACCCGCTTGAGCGGCATCTTCCCCTGCATATATCGATTAAATTTAAGATGCGGCGGAACCTTAGCCAAAAACTCCACCAAATTATAATCAAGGAATGGATTACGTACCTCCAGACCATAGGCCATACTAGAACGGTCAACTTTAACTAAAATATCATTGGCCAGATAAAAACGAGTATCCACTTCCATTAAACGCTCAAGTAATGTCCCTTGGGCCTCGTTAAAATAAGGTTTAACCACATCAAAGGCACGGAAACCTACGACTTTCTCCTTGAAAGAGCGCGCATACATGCCACTTTTTTCTCGATCACTAAATATCGATCTCCAATAATAATGTCGTTCATGCGCAGGCAAATCAAATCCACTCATGAATGTCTTCAACTGATAATCCAGAGAGGTCTTGCCGAAAATAACCGGCAGTGAATCTACGATCGGCTTTATTATTCCTCGAGTTAAAAATGTGGGCAATTTCTGTAAATACCCCGCTGTCAACGTAGCCAAATAAGTAGAATACCCACCCATTAATTCATCACCACCGTCGCCAGAAAGCACCATGGTAACATGCGAACGTGCAAATTCAGAAAGCATATGCATGGGCACAGCTGATGAATCAGCTGTCGGTTCCTCAGAAAACCAAACCAAACGTTTAAAGAATTCAGGACTAGGAGAACTAACTGTCTTTATATGATGCTTGACGCCAAGAAATCTGGATACTCGACGAGAATTATCAACTTCACTGAACCCTTTCTCACTAAAATCAATAGAAAAAGTTTTTAAAGCTAACTCTTTATGCCCGGACATAATCGATACTATACTGCTAGAATCTAAACCCCCACTTAAAAAAGCTCCAAAAGGAACATCACTGCAAAGCCTACGATTAACTGAAGCAGAAAGTAATTCAAAAAAACCACTATCGCACTCTTTTTGAGTCATACCCACATCGGCCACAAAAGAAGGCTTCCAATATATTTCCTGTTTTACAAAATCATTACCAACTAAAATATATTCTCCAGGCAAAATCTGGCGGATCCCTTTAAACATCGTATTCGGAGCTACCACATAATTAAAAGATAAAAACGTATCTAAACTTTTCGATTCAATCTCACGCACTAAAGAAGGATCCATCAAGATCGCTTTTATCTCTGAAGCAAAAAGTAATTTTTTATCGTTGTAAAAATAAAACAATGGCTTAATCCCCAATCTATCTATAGCCAATAACAAGCACTTTTTCTTAAGATCTACTAATCCTAAAGCAAACATCCCGTTCATGCGGGCAAGACAATCCGTACCCCATTCTTCATAAGCATGTAAGATAACCTCAGTATCGCTGTTTGATCTAAAAACATGCCCACATTTAATCAAAATTTCTTTTAAATCTTTGTAATTATAAATTTCCCCATTAAAAGACAACCAAATAGTGCGATCTTCATTTGTCATTGGCTGATTACTGCTGTCTGATAGATCTATTATCTTCAACCTGCGATGCCCAAGCCCAAATTGAGCCTTACGCCAAACAGCTCCATAGTCAGGGCCACGATGGTATAACACACGCGTCATCTTAGATAATAAATTCATCTGAACTTGGTCGCCATCCCGACAAAATATTCCTGCAATACCACACATAAAACGACTACCCCTCCTTCTCTTTCTTCAAATAATCTTTAGCCTCAAATCTTTCCATTCGCAATTGCGAAATCTGATCCGCAAGAAGGCCAAATACGAAACCAAGTACTCCAGTAGATACCATCAGCAAAGCGCCAACTGGGAACCCAGCTTGATGATTAGTAAATAATTTATAGACACCATAGAATAATCCAGTGCTTATAAAAAACAGACTAAAAGTCAAAAAAAACTTCATTGGATTAAAAAGCATAATAATACGCAAAATCAAAATAATAGTATTAATCCCGTCATGCAAGTACCGCACCTGGCTTTCTCCAATTCTTAAACGAGTAGCCACTGGAACATATTTGACATCATACTTGCGTGTTAAAAGAACCATGGTCATCGTTGTTGAAGCAGAAAAACCATCAGGTAAAAGATGCACATATCTTAAAATAACATCTCGCTTAATCAAACGTAATCCTGAATTCAAATCCGGAATATGTATTCCGGAGATAAAATTCGCCACTAACTGCAAGATTATTTTCCCTGGCGCCCTATAAAGATTACTAAAAGCCCTAACTCCGCGAGACCCCACTACCATATCCTCACCATGATACTCATCCAAAAGACACTTAATTTGGCTAGAATGATGCTGGCCATCCGCATCAAAAAGACACAAAAGATTAGTACTCGCTTGCTTTATCCCAGTTTTAATGGAAGCTCCATACCCTCGATTACGACCATGTTCAAAACACTGGACCATACTAAAACTTTTAGCGATCTCAATAGTATTATCACTTGAACCATCACTTACAACAATAATCTCAACACCATCAGCGAAAATCTGTGTCAGATCATTAAGAACATTTCGCAACGATTTGCCTTCATTGTATGCCGGAATAATTATAGAAAATTCTGGTTTTTTCATAGTCACCTCTTATTTTACGTTGAAATTAAACCCCGCAAGAACATAAAACCATCCCTCAACACAGTCATAATTCCATATAAATATATCCGCCGTAGAAGATTAAACGGCCTAACATAAAACTTCAAAAATCCTTCATTTTGCAAAGAAACAAGTTTAGCAGGAGTTAGATCATTAACAAAAACCGAAGCTGAACCAAAACGCTTTAATCCGTCAAACCCCATTTTGCCATCAGCAAGCCTAGACCCCCCCTCACCACGCAAAATCATTTCTCGAACATGAGTCCCTGGATACGGTTGAAGAATATTAATAATCACCTCGTCCAGCCCTTGTAAATTCTGAACAAAACTAAAGGTATCACGGACTGTTTCCTGAGTTTCATAAGGAACCCCTATTAAAACTGACCCCCTAGTAGCAATACCCACATCCTGACTGATCTTAAATGCTCGCGAGATTTGTTCAAGAGTTTCATTCTTACACAAAAACTTTAGGATTTTCGAATTACCACTTTCAATACCATAAGATATCCTAACTAAACCAGACTGCTTCATTTCAATAAGCAATTCTTTATCTACCAAATCCGCACGACTTAGCCCTTCCCAAGTAAATTTAAGTTTGGCCTTACGGATACCAGAACAAATTTTATATATACGATCCCTATTAAGAGTAAGGCAATCATCATTAAAAGCAATGTGATCAATACCTATTTTATTAACAATGTGCTCAAGTCCTTCAACAACATTTTCCGCAGACCGCAAACGAACATTCTGTCCATGAATACTTTTGACCGCACAATAAATACAGGAATACGGACAGCCTCGCGATGACATAAATGAAGCGGTTGTAACATACCCTTTTTTTGGTACAACGCGAGCATAAAGGTTATTATTCAACAGGTGCCTTGCAGGAAAGTGATATCTATCCAAATTACTTTCCACGAGGCGATAAGGATTTTGAATAACCTTACCCTCTTTTCGGAAAATCAACCCTTTGACGCTGTCGAATTTCTGAGAATTTTGAGGATCCCCAAGAGCATCAATCAATTCTACAATAAAATCCTCACCGTCACCAATACAACCAAAATCAAAAACCGAACTCTCTTCCAAAACCTTGTTTTCAAAAATATTAATATGTGTTCCCCCCAAAACTATTGGAGTCTGCGGGAAATATCCTTTGAGTTCGCTTGCTAGGGATATGATTTTTCCTATTTCAATTGAGGTTGCCGTCAAACCAAATAAATCCGGCTTATACTCCTTCGCCATACTAATGATGTCAGTTATCCGTAATCTTTGGGCTTCCCCATCAATAATCTTAACCTCATGCCCTGCATGCTCCAGGCTTGAAGCCAGATAGCAAAGCCCCATGGGAGGATTTAAGAAACCGCGTTTATAGAGATATCTGTAATTTCCATAGACATCTTCGAAGCCTGGAATAATAAATAAAACCCTTTTAGGCAATGTTATCTCCTATACTTTGTTAGAAAATATTTTTCTCGCATTTTGAGACTTTTACTTGTCCTCCACCTCAAAAACTGCATATTTATCTGTAGTTATGACTTCCTTAAATAAATAAAACTGCTCCCTGAATTTCTCAACTGTTTGGCTATCCTTAAATCCTCCTAACCCATCAGGCACGACTCGAGAAATAGATATAGAATCAAAAAGAATCCTTTCGCCTCTGCCTACATTTGCTCTTAATGCCACGCAAAGAATCCTATAATTAGCTTTAAAAACACCTGAAAATTCCTTCCAAGTATTGCTTGAAATACTATCTATGGATAACTGCGGCTTCGCCCCCCCCAATTGAGATTGATAGATTTGAATAGAAAACGGGCTTTTAGCTGACGTGCCGCTTTTTACATAACCCTTTAATCTGTAATTTTGCCCTATTTCACAAATAATGTCCTGATAAACAAGCGCAGTATTATGCTTTGGTTTTTTTACACTTAACTCAAAACAATTCCCAGAAACAACACCTCCTTTTACTACTCCTGCTTTCGTAGGTGCCACTATATCCCAATATACGCTACTATGAGAAAATTCATTATTAACCACAAGATTATCATCCAAGGAAACTACAATATACTTACATTTATATTTTTTTATCAGGTTATCCATCTCTTTCAAAGGAACGCTGAAATTTAATAATTTCTCATTATCTAAACGGCGCTCAATAGCCATGCGAGAAGACGCAATAATATAATGCGGGGTTGTCATCGCTAAATATTCGGCCTGCTCAAAAGGTATGGCTACGACCCCCTGCTTTAACTTTGACAACTCGATATAAAGCTTATTTTTGGACGCATCCAGAATACTTATATTAAAGCACCTATCTCGATTAATAAAGCCGTAAATGAGCTTAATCACTGAAGGCCTGCCTAAACTCCAGACGATCCCAAAAACTAAAATAAGGGATAACAATACTTTTTCTGATTTTTCCCGATTTAAAACAAAGCTTTTATTTTTTATTATAATAACTGCAATAGCTGCAATTGCGCCAAATTTACAGGCGGTTATAAAAGCTTCGTAAAACACACCCAGATACCAAATAGGTATGGGACTATTTAAAAGTTTTACCAAATACGGCACAATTAAAGGATTGAAAACTATGAAATAGGGGCCCAAAAAGATTCCAGAGAATGCCCAGCTAAAATATCTCTTCTTATTTATCGACAAACCTGTATATTTAAGCAGAAAAATTAAAATTACAACAAAACTAGCTAAACCACCAAATCCCACATAATGCATAAAATATTTAGGATGCATCGCAAACAGATTCTTATTTAATTTTAAGCACATAGTAAGAAAATGATTCATCTGACTTGGGGACTGTGCTGCGCAATAATCACCATAACCCTGTCCAACCCAATTTTGATGAATGGGGTTAATCGTAATATAAGCAACAGCTGCCGCTAAAGAAAAAATAGCCAAAAAAAGAAAAAAAATCATTTTTCGTTCTTTGATCTCAGAAAAAAATAAGGAAATAAAGAATATCGTTCCGACAATAAGTGGCATAATAACAAGGAATTGCGGATGCAACCCCATCGCAGCCAGCGCCAAAAGTATAGCAGCGCCCCATGAAGAAACAGAATCAGTTCTTAAATAATTAAAGCAGATTCCCAAAAAAATAGGCAATAGAATCAATTCGCCAGTAATGCCCGGGTGCGGCAGGAATTGCAAGTAAAATCCGCCCATTCCAGGGCCCCAGCCTAATGCCATTTTAGACACCCAAGGCCCAATCATTAGCAATGCTCCTACTAAAGCGATAAAATTATCAAAAAACAAATTTTTTAATAAAGCATAAACACTAAAGAAAAAAAGAGGAGTGAAAATAATTGCTAAAAGAACATAAAGCCAAGCCACGTTTATATTGGCCATCCTAGCTGTTAAACCAACAGCTAAATGCCAAGGATTCACAGTATAATTTAATAAATAAGAATATTGTGGTCCTAAAAAGGGGTTGCTAACGACAACCTTGGGACTAAGCGCTATCTTGTTGGATCCTGCCAAGTGCACCATAGAATCAAAATCATTCCTTTGATATTCTACACTAAAAGCAACAAGCAGAGTAACGATGAAAATCACTATCAAAAATACTGATAAAAACTTAGGTTTAAATGTTTCAACTACTTCTTTATCTGTTTTCCCCTTATTTCTTCCAAAATATTTTAATAATAATAAGAAAAAAGCTGCTAAATTGCACAAATTTACTGCCAATATCACCGAGTCGCTTCTAGGTTGAAGACGATATGCAAAAGCAGCTATAACAACCCAAACTGCTAAGGAAAAACCCAGAATAACAGGACATCGCTCCATAAAATCGAGCTTTTTAGAAAACTCAGGGAATATCAACTCCAGGATAAAATATCCTGGAAGGAAAAGCATGCATACTATTGCTGGAATTAACTTAAATAATTCAAACATGGTTGACTTTATTTTTAATAAAAAAGTCCTTCAATTGACTTAGACACTCATTAGAAATTTTTACCAGTTAAATTCAAATATAACTTTTCGTATCTCAATGAATAATCCTTCATATTAAATAACATTTGCGCTCTTTCAGAAGCCTTTCTCCCCATCTCTATCCTTGCCTTGCGGTCATTTACCAGAAAAAGCAAGTGACCTGCTAAGGTTTTATATTCATTAACCGGAAAGATTAATCCCGTCTCCCCATGAACTACAGCCTCCAGATTTCCGTCATTAACGCTACAGACAGAAGGAATCCCCATAGCCATTGATTCCATTAAAGACCTGGAAATCCCTTCGGCCAAGGATGGGAGAGTAAATATATCCATTATTGATAATAACGGGCCGATATTTTCTACATGCCCTGTAAAAATAAAATTTTTTCTAATCCCATACTTTTCTATTCTTTTCTTTAAGGTATTTTCTAAAGGCCCTTTTCCAACAATCAAGAAACGTATTTCTCCCTGTTTTTCTGCAATAATCTTTGCCGCTTCAACTAAACAGACATGATTTTTTCTTTCAATAAGGTCACCAGTAATTCCGATGATGACTTCTTCGTTGCCAATTCCCAGTTCTTTTCGGATCTGCTGTTTATCATAAATTTTTTGAAGCGGCTCTAAGTCAATAGCATTGTTGATTGCTAAAATCTTTTTCTCGGGAATTCCCATATTCTTAATATAATATTTCCTCAGCCTTTCTGAAACCGCAACCACAACATCTGAATTCTTAATAAATAAAGAATCGATGAAAATTACCGGCTTAGAATAAAAGCTTTTTTTAAATAGAAATTTATAATTCTCGCTTTGTAGATTTCTTAAGGTAAAAACCACCGGAATACCGGCGAGCTTGGCGGCAATACTGCCGTACCAACAGGCCAAGGTATTATGCGTATTCAAAATATCTATTTTATTTTTTTTTAGCTCCCTTGCTAATCTAAAGATAGACCTTATATCGTAAACCTTATTAATCCCCAAACTTAAGTGTCCGCACCCCATATTGATTAATTCTTTTATCAGCCGTTCATTGCGAGTTGATTTAATTTCGCAAATAGTAGTATGAAAATTTGAGTCATCCGTATATTTAGCTTGGCCGATTATTCCCCGGCTGGGCCCATCGTATCCCAAGTATGAACAAAGATGCATAACTTTTGTTTTTTTATTTTCTACATCCATTTTTCTTTCCACATCTGAAAATTTAAAAGCAGCCATAATTTGCTATGGCTTGCCCCTTGCTCATTGAGGCATTGCTTAAGCATATTATCAATGACCTGCGAATTTAAAATTCCCTCTTTCTCGACCCTATCTTTATTTAAATATCCCGTGTAATAATTTATCAGGTCTGTTTTAAACCATTCATAAACCGGCATGCCAAAGCCTTTTTTAGGCCGACAAACTAACTTCTCCGGCACATATTTATAAAGAATTTTTCTAAGAATATGCTTACTTGTTTTATTATTATATTTATATTTAACGGGCATCTTTGCCGCATATTCTAAAATATTATGGTCAAGTAAAGGTTCCCTGGCTTCTAATGCCACCGACATGCTGGCTCGATCAACTTTTGTTAAGATGTCATCGGGCAAATATGTTCTTGAATCATGGAGCATCATAGAGCTAATCGGATCAAATCCTTTTTCAGATTTAAAGAGTGTTGCATTATTATCAAAACCCATTAATTCTAGGTCAGAATCAGTAAAAACGCTGCTAAATAATAAGCTTTGACGTACAGGGTCTTTGGTACCCAAAATTGACTGAATTTTTTTGTATCTGTCCTTTAGATTCGAGCAATTAGGCAAAACAGGCTTAAATACCTTGTAAAGATTAAAAATTAAATCCGGAGAAATTAAATTGATTGTCTTTGCCATAAAAGGAATCCTAGCTAAAGACAGTATCTTTTCTTTTATAATCCAATACTTAGGATAACCACAAAAAAATTCATCCCCTCCATCTCCTGACAAACAAACCTTAACATGTTGTTTTGCCAGATTCGATAACAGAATAGATGGTATCGTAGAGCTATCTGCAAATGGCTCGTCATATATTTCAGGTAATCTTGTAATTATATCTAGAGCATCTTTATATGTACAATAAAGCTCAGTATGGTCGGTACCAAGATAATCAGATACCCCTTTTGCCCAATGAGCTTCATTATATCTTTCTTCCTTAAACCCGATAGTAAATGTTTTTATGGGATTACCTAGATTCTTTTGGACCAAAGCAGTTACCAACGAAGAATCTAAACCACCGCTTAAAAATATTCCCAGAGGCACATCCGAAACCAGGCGTAGTTTAAAACTTTCTAACAAAATATTTTCAAGTTCAAGAGCAATATCTTCCTGACTTTTATCATCAAAAAAACCATTTTTTTGTAGCTCAAGACCTTTTCTATAGTGATCCTGCACATCCCAATACTTGGTTTCTTTTACTTCCCCCAGTTTATTAACTTCAAGGTAATGCCCAGGCCTTAATTTGTAAGAATATTTAAAGATAGTATGGGGGGCGATAATATAGCCAAACTGCAAATATAAACCTAATGATTTTTCCTCCAGCTGTTTAAGAAACTTACAATGCTTATGAAAAGATTTCAGCTCAGAAGCAAACATAAATAAACCGTTTTTATAATAATAATAAAGTGGCTTAACCCCCACCCTATCCCTACAAATTATCAGCTTTTCCTTTTTTTTATCCCATAGAGCAAAGGCAAACATACCTCTGAATTTATGGACTGATTCCATCCCCCATTCTTCGTAGGCATTTAAAATTACCTCCGTATCAGAATTACTGATAAATCTATAGCCCTTAGCCTCCAGTTCGCTCCTTATTTCCAGAAAATTATAAACCTCTCCGTTATAAGTAATCCACAAACTTTTATCATCATTAGGCATAGGCTGATGGCCACGCTGAGATAAATCTATAATCGAAAGCCTACGATGTCCAAGAGCAATGCCTTTTTCTTTATCGATATAAACTCCAAAATCATCCGGCCCCCCGTAAGCTAAAACATCACGCATATTTACGATAGTAGCTTCAAAATCGTAATTACCATTATAATTAAAATCCCAAAAACCTGCTATTCTGCACATTTAGATTTTTCCTTATGAAAAACATATTCATTGCACCCGGAACTACCAAGCTGTGTTTTAAGATTATCTAAGACAAAACCCTCTTTCCTGAAAAATTCGAATATCTCTTCGGGTTTAGCCGTTTCAAAAGGATATCCACCGATCCAATCAATCCAATCATAAAACATATGCATTCCGCGCTGCTTGGAATATTCTACATAGCGCCTTAAAGGATTACGCAGCGTTAACAAATCCATAAGTAGGCCCCTTAGAATAAAATAAGAAATAAAAAGAGTAAGCATAATAAACCTGAACAATACGTTGCTTTTTACGTATGTTTTTTTAATCCTAGTCCAAACCGGAGTCATAAATTTTTGCCTGTTATATATGGCGATATAAAGTTTACCGCCGATTTTTACCAGAGGAACGATATTTTCTAATGCTTTGTGCATATCGCCAGTATGGTGCAAAACCCCCCAGGAATAAACCAAATCCCATTGACCAAACTTAGATAAATAATCTTTATCTAAAATAGAACCTTTTTCAATTGCCCAATCTTTAGAACTATTAAAATACCTTCTTTTTAACTCCACAGTACAAGCAACGCTTTGCTCATCAAAATCAAATGAGTGGACTTTCAATGCCCCTAACCTGGCAGCACACAGAGAAAATAACCCACTGCCTGAGCCGATATCTAAAAAAGTTTTTCCTTTCAGGCTTTCTATTTGCAGCATTTCAAGCAGCGAACGCTGGGCTTCGTTGATCCTATCACCATTGAGCACAGATAAAAAATGCTTCCAATTTTTCCCAAATTTAAATCTATGTTTGTCCATTTTAAAGTTTATTTCGGAGTGCTTCCTGAATAAAAATCTGGATTATTTTTGAACCACTCTATAGTTCTCCTTAATCCCCCATCCAGACTTACCATCGGCTTCCACCCGAGTATCTGCTTTGCTTTTGTATTATCACAAAAGAAATGTTTAGCCTCTCCTATGCGCTTGGGCATAGCATTAAAATACAACTTAATCGGATTACCTGTCATTTGAATTATTTTTTCCGCAACCTCTCTAATTTTATACTCTTGTCCATTTCCTATATTAATAATCTCTCCAATTGCTTTAGGCTTAACCCCAGCAAGCATAAAACCCTCAACGATATCATCAATATAATTAAACTCCCTGGTTTGATCTCCTGCAGTCATATAAAAATCCTTACCTTTTAAACAGCTGTAAATCAAAGAAGGAATAAACAAATCTAGGTCCTGGGTACATCCGTAAGTAAGAAAAGGCCTAACGGTTACAATCGGCAAACCCATGGTCTTATAAAGCATTTGGCAAAAATAAGTTGCACTCACTTTACTAGCAGAATAAGGCGAAACCGGAATTTCACGCTGCCCTTCATTAAAAGGAGTGGGCCCGTCTCCGTATTCCTCGCAAGTGCCTGTGTTCAGGAACCTTTCCAATTCGATCTTTTCATCAGCAACTGCCTGAAGCAGGTTAAATGTCCCCTTGACATTCACCTTAATCATTGAATCGATCAATTTTAAATCACGCGTAATAACCCTTAAAGCAGCAAGATGAAAGATTATCTGCGGCTTAATCTTCTTAATACAAGAACTAACAGCTTTATATTCAGTTAAATCGCCTTCATAAATTTTAATACTTTTGCCTAACCCCCTTATTCTTGCTTGGCTTGTATTTCTCATAACAAACCCATGCACAAGCGCCCCCTCTTTCAAAAGCTTTGCCGCTAGATATGAACCAATAAAACCATTTGCCCCCGTTATTAATATTTTTTTATTCTTAAATCTCAAATTTATCATTTATTCTCATCTTTTCTGGCTAAAAATTCCCTAACTACAAATAGTGGCCTAGCCTTGACTTCCAGATAAAGCCTTCCGATATACTCACCGATTAAACCCAACATAAGCAGCTGAAACCCCCCTAATCCTAAGATAGGTAAAAGCGTAGATGCCCATCCCGGCATAACATGAGTTTTTATTTTAATATAAAAAACCCAACCGACTCCTAACATCGCTAAAAAACATAACAATATCCCGACCAAAGAAGCAATCCTTAAAGGGACATAACTGAACGACAATACTCCATCAAAACCAATAGAGAACAAAGATTTAATATCGAATTTTGATTTACCGGCCAACCGTAGTGACCGTTTATAAAAAACTTTAGCATACCGCGATTCTAATTGTAAAACCATGGCCCTGATGAAACGGTTCCTTTCATGCAGCATATTGAACTCCTGAACAAGTGACTTTGACATCAAACGAAAATCCCCATGGTTATAAACAATTTCCACGCCGATAAACTTCATAAATCTGTAATAATTTTCCGAAAAAAACTTTTTTAAAAAAGAATCAGCTGAACGGTCCTGCCTAATCCCTAACACTAAATCGAATCCTGTTTCATAGTAATCCAGCATTTCTCCGATTTTTTCCGGGGGATCCTGCAAGTCCGCATCTATCGTAACTACGGCATCTCCTTTAGCGTAATATAAACCAGCAGAAATCGACCCCTGATATCCGAAATTACGCCTCAAAGAAATAACTTTGGCCTTTGTATTTCCATCAAAAATTTCTTTTAATACTTCGGCCGTTTTATCAGTAGAACCGTTATCAACAAAAATTAATTCATAATCCGATATTTTAGACGATTTACATAACGCATCAAGCACGCTGCTTAGCCTAGCCAAACTTACCGATAAAGCTTCCTGCTCATTATGGCAGGGAATAACTACTGACAGAAAATTAACTTTTCTCATGATATTAATGCCCTCCACCTTTTACATTACTGACCAATTCATAAACATTCAAGTAAGCTTTACCTTTATGGGGAGTAAAAAAAGGCAAACTAAATCTTTCTTTTAAGCTAATTGCATAGAACTCTAATTTTTTTTCCCAACTTTTAAAAAGTTGGGAATTTTGGAACATCTGATGGTCTTGAATAAGAAAAACCGGCCTGGTAAGCAAATATTTTTTTATTTCAATAATATTTTCCCGATCTGCTACATCGCGTTTGGCATAAAAGAAATAGTGGTAACTATCATAATCGCTCAAGATTACAGCATCCGCAGCAGTATTATTTTGTACCCAACTTAACATCGCCGTAACCGGGTGAGGATAATTCATAAAATTACGCCGATTATACCAGGGAGAATACTGGGTTAAATAAATAAACTTGGGGTTAATCTTAAAAAGAGCAGCCGAGGGATAAAATAATATAATGTTCCAAAAGATTAAACAAATTAAGAAAATATTTTTAATCGGACCTAAAATAACTTTACCAGGGACAAAAACAATTCCGGCAGAAAGCAATACAAAAGGAATGGCCGGCATAATATAGCGGGGAGCTCCCCCGGTCGAAGCAGTGAAATATGCCCCTCCAATAAAAATAACAGGCAATATTATTGAAAAAATCAAAGCAATCAGGAGCAGATTAATTTTATTCTTAAGATTAAGAAAAAATACGCTGATTACGGGAAAAGAATAAACAAAGACAGCCAGCAATATGACAACCCAACCCGGTAATCCAAGCGCGATACTAGCGCCTTTTAAAAAATATTGCAAGCTCAGTCTCCCCCCGTATTCATAATTCGATGAAGTAATAAATCTGCCGTAATTAACATAATTAAAATAAATATTGGGAAAATATCCGGCAATAGTTAGTGCTGAAGCAAACAGGGATAATTTTAAAAAATTACTTCTCTTTCTTTCTTCCAATTGTTTATAGCTAGCCTTAACTATAAAGGCCAGAATAATAATAAAAGTGAATACAAACATAGCATAATCGTCTCTTGTCCCTAGCGTAAAGCCTAAAAATAAAAATGAACTGAGAAATAATACCAGCCTTTTTCCAGAATTAAGAATCTCATGCGCACTCATAAATTCAGCTTTTTCTGACTTTAAAACGGATAACAAAAGAAGCGAAAGGCTGATTACAAAAAAACTAAAACCAAAGTTTACGGTGAGTATTCTGCTATTAATACACACCAAAAGCGGATTGACAGCTAAAAGAATAGCGGCAATAATGCCTAATCTTTTACCATAAAGCCGGTTTCCGACTAAAGCGATAACCGGGATTACGGCTGAAGATATTAAAATAGTTAAAAAGCGGGCCAACGCCTCAGAATATCCAAATAATTTAAAAAAAACAGCTAAAATCAACGGACATCCCACCGCCCACCCAGGAAAGGCTTGATATCCACTAGCATCTGTCAGCCTAACCGGCGGAATCAGATACTTACCTGTTTCAGCGATATTCTTTGCCGATAAAAGCACGGAAAAAGAATCGGTTTCGAAATTTACCGGTGGAGAAAACATAACCCGCAACAGAACTCCCAAAAGAAAAATTATAGCTATAATCAAATAATCAATTTTGTTATTCAAATTAGTACCCGGTATTTTATAGAACCTTTAATTAATCAGTTACCTCTATCCTTTTAAATAACTTGTTCTTCGCAATCTTTTTCCGATTGCGTAATCCGAATAGAACCCACTTAAAATAATACGGCAGAAACTTAAAAACCTTAAAATTCGATAAGCCCTGAATAAGATTAATATTCGAAGGAATCAAGATTATTTCCCCAAGTTTATACCCCCCAATAGAAGCCTTGATAGAAAGTTCTAAGCTCAAAGCCCAGCCTCCTGCCCTGGCTGTTTCGATTGGGTTATCTTTTAAAAAGCTCTTACGGTACATTTTTATAGAAGTAGTAGTGTCACCGAAAGGGCTGCCAACAAGCTTCCATAATATAAAGTTACCAGTACGCGATAGGATCTTTTTTACCAACCCTCCCCGGTTATATCTTTTTACTTTCATAAACCGGTTAGCCGAAACAACATCGCATCCTGCTAAAATAAGCTCATACATTTTATTCAGCATGCCATACGGATCAACATGATAAGCACACCAAACGGCAATATTCTCACTGCTGCTGTGTTTTATCCCGGTTTTTATCGCACTAATAACTCCAGGAGGATTGTCATTGCAGATTAATTTAATATTCGAATATTTCTCGCAGAGTCGTTTTGCCTCCACAATTGTCGGATCATCGCTTTTATCATAAACTAAAATAAGCTCAAAAGGATACTTCGCTGTATAAATAAGCGTCATAATCACTGGTATAACCCGCGGACCCTCATAATAAACAGGCATAACCAAAGAAAAAGAATAGGGTTTTAAGTTATCCGGGCTACTATTAATATGGATAAACTGATTCATAATATTTTATTGTCTCAGCAATCCCGCTTTTTAAATCAATAAATTCAAACTTCGGATATACTTTTCTAAAACGTTCATCGTTCATAACTTTTACCGGTGCCCCATCCGGCATTTTACTGTTCCATTTTATCTTACAATCAAACTTCATTTCAGAGACAATAAGATCTACCAGCTCTCTTACGCTGAGGCCGAAATTCTGGGCCACATTTATCGGCTCAGTAAATTCATTATCTTTTAGCATTTTTAATGTATCTTGCAATACCCGGGCAAAATCTTTTGCGAAAAGCCATTCTCTAATCGCTATACCGCGGCCCCAAACTTCGAACTCATCGCTGCCTTCAGCTTTAGCTTTTACAATTTTGCTAATAAGAGCATTGAGTGCGTGAGCCTTATTAGGATTTGTCGAATCATGCGGGCCATACATATTAGGAACAAAAAAGTTTATTGAACGTAAACCATATTGCATAGAATAACAGTCACTAAGAACTAAAATCATCCGGCGGGTACTTCCATATGAAAGAACAGAACGGTGAACCTCGCCATCCCAGACTTTATCTTCAGCATAATTATCCAAATGCCCGGGAAAAACACAATTAGCAATGGGGTTAATAATACATGCCTTAGGTATACATTCTTGCGCTGCTTTATAAATATTTAAAATAATCCTCGTGTTATAATCAGCTATCTCGGCAGCCTGCTGAGTTACCAGGTTTAGGCTTCCCACCTTAGCGGCACAATTAACAATAATATCCGGACGTATTGTGCTTAAATGCTCTTTTGCCGAATCCAAAATAGTTAAATCCAAACCATCTCTCAAAGACAAAGAGCTTAACTGGTTTTCAGAGTTTTTTAGGACATCTGCTACATTTGTCCCCACAAATCCGTGTCCGCCTAAAACTAAAATTTTCATACTCATGCCCCCTCTTAGGGAAAAAATTAATCAATATATCTCTGCATCCGCTTCTACTAAATCCCAATTGCTAAATTTGTCAATATATTCACATTGAGGATTAATAACCTTCACGCAAAAATAACGTTCTTGTGATAATTCTACAAAACCGACAGACTCTACAATTCCCCGCAAAACACTTTGCGGCAATGCCCATACTGTAATCGATTCAACATTTTGCGTCTTTAAATACTCACAAGCAGCACAAAAAACATTAAATAAATTTTTGGCGGACGAACAAGCAACCTCAAAATCCACTATATCTCCGTACCTTAAGTTTGTTAGCGGATCAATAAAAATCTTAACCCAGGCAGTGGCACCTTCAACACAAACATTTTTGTAAACATAACAAGGATTTTTATCAAAACGCCAATTTCGATAATCTTGATCTTTTTTAAAATAAATTTTTTCTGCACAATCGCCAAAAATATTATTAC
>CAYHRM010000011.1:0-18092 GCA_964359035.1 uncultured Planctomycetales bacterium | reverse complement strand
GTAATTAAAGAGGAGTAAATTATTCACGTCATTGCGAGCCACGCCGAAGGCGGGGCGAAGCAATCTAAAATTAAGCCCATGAAAAGTGGCTATATTTATTTGTTGACCAATAATACTAATTCAGTTATTTATACTGGGGTTACGAGTAATTTACAGAAGCGTACATATGAACATAAACAAGATCTAGTAAAAGGTTTTACTAATAAGTATAATGTGCACAAACTTGTTTATTATGAAGTATTTGATTGTATTGAAGATGCTATAATTAGAGAAAAGCAAATTAAGGGTGGTTCTCGAAAGAAAAAGCTAGATTTGATAAAGAAATTTAATTCTAGCTTTCGGGATTTGTATGAAGAATTATGAGATTGTTTCGGCGCCAAGGCGCCTCGCAATGACGGACGAAGCAATGGGCATATTACGCCTCGCAATGACGGAGGAAGCAATGGGCATGTTACGCCTCACAATGACATACGGGCGTATTTTAAGAAAACGATCCTGATATCAGGAAGGATTAAATATTATGTTAAAGGAAAAAGTTTTTTGTACGCAACTTAAGGGCGCTCAAAGGTTTTTGCGCTTGTTAGGAGGTTTAAATAAAGTTAAAGGTTTAAAAGCAGGTTTAGTTACTTTAAAGCCTCAGGAATTAATTGGAGAACATAAAACTGAAAATAAAGAAGAGGTACTAATTATCTTAAAAGGCAGCGCAATAATTTATTTTGGAAAAAACAAAAAGCTTAAGGCACGTAAAAATACCTTCATATTCATTCCGCCAGAAACTCTGCATAACGTAAAAAATCCCGGAAGTAAAATTCTGCAGTATGTCTATGTAACTACACAAGTTGCATAAAAACGCTTGCATTAAATTCCTAGTAATGTAAAATAATATATACAGATAATTAGCATTATTTTGTCAAAGATCGCTCGGAAAGAAAAGATGAAGGATAAAATTAAACATCGATTTTCGATTAATCAAAAAATTACGGTATTTATTATTGTATCTTCTTTGATTGTCGGGTTTAGCGGGCTGGTTTTAGTCTACTGGACGGAATATAATCTCTTGCGCCAGACGATTAGCCGGGATTATATGGGTATGGCTAAGCTTTTAGGCAGTGCTATGGATAGAATTATTACTCGAGAGATTGTTAGTACTGAGGTATTTATGGCTTCATCGGAACGTTTGGCGGATGTCCAAGGGCGTAATTTAAGATATGTAGAGATGACTGATGAAAGCAAGGAAACGTATTTTAAAGATATGGATGAGCGTTGGATAAAAGCTGCGGATAATGATCCTTTAATTGCTGAATACACCCAGAGTCCGGTAGGGGTTCGATTAAGTGAGATCGCGCGGGATGATCCGAACATCGCAGAGATCTTTATGACGGATAAATACGGTGGGTTAGTGGCTGCTTCAGGCAGAATAAGTGATTTTTATCAGGCAGATGAAGAGTGGTGGCAAAAATCTTTTGCTCATGGCCAAGGGGATGTTTTTTTGGATAAAATCGGACCAGATCCATCAACAAAAACCAAAGGCCTGGCCATCGCTATTCCTATTAAAAATAAATTAAATCAGGTAATTGGTGTTTGCAAAAATATTTTGGAAATTAAACGTTTATTTTTGCCCTTGGAAGATTTTCGGATCGGAGAGAGCGGCCATGTTGGGCTGATGGATAAACAGGGTAATCTAATATTTCATACCGGAACATTGGGGATGGCTGAGAAGTTTCCGGCTAAAGTTTTTAAAAAAATTATTAGCCAAAATAGTGGATACCTACTTGAAAATGAAATAGATCGGTTGCATAAGAAAAAGATGTTTATTTCTTATTTTAAAGTTGACCATCCCGTGCTATTAAAGAGTGGTATCGAGTGGTGGGTATGTGTAATGCAAGATGATGATGAGGTGTTTGCTCCGTTGTTGGGGTTAATTTTTAGTTTTATGTTGGCGGCATTGATTATATTGGCCGCAGTTTTATTAATGGGATTTTTCTTTGGCAGGTTACTAGTTGCACCGATCATAAGGCTGCGTGATGCTACCAAGAAGGTGGCCAAGGGCGAATTGGATTATAAGGTGGAGATTAAAACAAATGATGAAATTGAGGATTTGGCGGGTGCTTTTAATTCTATGTTAGACGGCCTTAAGCATACTTTTACCACCATTGATAAACTTAATGATCAAATTGCCTTGCGTAAAAAAACTGAAGAAATTTTGTACAAGAGTAGGACGTGGTTTTCTACTACTTTGAGCAGCATCGGAGATGCCGTGATTACTGTGGATACTGCCTGTTTAATAACTTTTATTAATCCTGTAGCGCAAAAATTAACCGGTTGGTTAGAATCGGAGGCTGTTGGTAGGCATATTGATGATGTGTTTGTAATTAGGAAAGAAGATACAGATGAAAAAGTTGATAATCCTGTTTTGAAGGTTTTAAGTAATGGTAAAATAGTTAATTTAGCCAATCATACTGTTTTGATCTCTAAAGATGGAAATCGGTGTGCGATTGATGATAGTGCCGCGCCAATTCGAGGTGTGGGTAGCTCAGAGATTATGGGGGTAGTTTTAGTTTTTCGTGATGTGACTAAGCGGAATAAAGAAAGAAAGATGCTTGTAGAGAGTGGAGAGAAAATTCGCCTCTTGCTGGATTCTGCCGCTGAAGCGATATATGGTATTGATATTAATGGCAATTGTACTTTTTGTAATAGTGCTTGTTTGCGCCTGCTTGGATACAAGCATCCTGAGGAGTTACTGGGGAAGAATATGCATTGGCAGATTCATGCTAAATATGCAGATGGAACGCCTTTTCCTATTGAAAAATGCCGTATTTCTCAGGCATTTAAAAAAGGAGAAAGTATACACGTGGATGACGAAGTGCTTTGGCGTGCTGATGGTTCATCTTTTTTTGCTGAGTACTGGTCGTATCCACTACGTCATGAAGGTGTGGTTAAGGGTGCGGTGGTGTCATTTTTAGATATCACTGAGCGTAAGGAATTTTTGAGAGAATTGGAGAGAAAAAATAAAGAATTAAAAAAATTAGATCGCTTAAAATCGGATTTTGTTTCTGTCGTCTCTCATGAGTTGCGTACCCCTCTTTCTATAATTAAGGAGGGGATTAGCCTTGTTTTAGACGGAATAACCGGAGTGATTAATCCGAAGCAGGAGAAGATATTAAGTGTATCTAAAGATAACATCGATCGGTTGGCGCGGATTATTGATAATCTTTTAGATATTTCTAAAATTGAATCCGGAAAAATTGAGCTTAAAAATAAGCTTAATGATATAAATGATTTAGTAAGAAAAGTAGCGGCTACCTTTGCCTCAAAGATAGCGGATCGGGAGTTAAAGTTGGAACTTAATTTGCCCGATGGTAAATTAAATATACTTATGGATGAAGACCGTATTTATGAGGTTTTAACTAATTTAGTTGGCAATGCCCTTAAATTTACTAAAAAAGGATTTATTATAATAGAGGTGATGGATAAGGGTAAAGAAATAGAATGTGTAGTTGCCGATAGCGGCATAGGCATAGATTCCAGCAATATCTCGAAGTTATTTGATAAATTTACACAATTTGATCGTATAGATGAGGGAATGGAGAAGGGTACAGGTTTAGGCCTCTCTATTGCCAAAGGTTTAGTTGAGTTGCATGGCGGAAAAATCTGGGTAGAGAGTGAATTTGGAAAAGGTGCTAAATTCCATTTTACTTTACCAAAATAGCTTTAGAAAAACAGGAGGGGGTAATGTCAAAGACTTGTGTTTTGATTGTGGATGATGAAGTTGATTATTTAGAGTTGATGAAGGAGAGGGTTGAATCCTGGGGCTATGCGGTTATCACTGTTACGTCTGGTAAAGAGGCTTTAGCAATAATCAAACAAAAGTTGCCGGATATTGTAATCTTAGATTATTTGATGCCGAATATGGATGGAACAGAGGTTTTAAAGCAAATAAGAAAGTTTAACAAGCAAATATCAGTGATTATGTTTACGGCTCATCCGGATATGAAAAATATAAAAGGTGCCCAAGATTTAGGGGTAAGCGCTTTTATCCCCAAGTTGAGTACTTATTCTTCAGATATTCAGGCAACTTTACGTTCGGCGTTGGATATGGCGCAGAAAAAAATAATAAAAAAGAAAGGTTAAATTTTATGGCGAAAAAAAAGATTTTAGTGGTGGATGATGAAAAAGATCTAGTAGAGATGATTAGTTTAAGGTTAGAGGCAAGTGATTTTATGGTGATTAAGGCTTATGATGGGCAGGCGGGTTTAGAGTTGGCGAGGACAAAAAAGCCGGATTTAATTATTTTAGACCTGATGCTTCCTAAGATTGACGGATATAAGGTTTGCCGCATGTTAAAGTTTGATGTTAAGCATAAAGATATACCGGTGATTCTTTTTACAGCCAAGGCACTGGATACAGATAAAGAATTAGGCAAGCAAGTCAGAGCGGATGCTTACGTTACCAAGCCGTTTGAAGCAGAGATTTTGTTAATGAAAATAAATCAGTTGTTAAAATAATTTTTTTTTAAAAATGCTTTTTTCGGAAGAGCTGAAGTTGAACTTTAAAAATTTTATTCATCAGCGTTGCGGGCTTTATTTTAAGGATTATGACCTTAAGAATCTGCAGGGGGCGCTTAGTCAGCGTATGCTGGTGATGGGAATTGATACGCCATCGGCATATTATCATTTTCTGCTTTTTTCTGATAAAAAAGAAGATGAATTTCGTGAATTGCTTAATTTGCTTACCGTAAATCACACCTATTTTTTCCGTAATCAACCCCAATTTAAGGCCTTAAAAGAAAAGATACTTCCGGAGATAATTAAACGTAAATTAAGCCTGCAACAAGCCAGGCCAACGTTGCGTATTTGGAGCGCAGGTTGTTCTACTGGCGAAGAAGCTTATAGTATTGCCATGGTTGTCCAGGAGGCGATTCCTGATTTTGTCGATTGGGATATTCAGATATTGGCTACGGATGTATCGAACAAGGTTTTGGATGAAGCAATTAAAGGAGTTTATGGGGATAGTTCAATGCGGCTTATTTTGGGTGATGACCGTAATAAATATTTTAAAGTTATCCAGGCCGGCCAGCAGGAAAAATATAAAATTAAAGATCATCTTAAGCAAATGGTTAAATTTAGTTTTTTTAACTTGATGGATGAATTGTATCCTAAATATTATGATATTATTTTTTGCCGGAATGTGGTTATTTATTTTGAAATCGAAACGACAATTAAGGTTATGCGTAAAATGCATGAAAGCCTCAATGAACAGGGGTATTTGTTAATTGGGCATGCGGAGAGTTTGCAGTTTATCTCTGGCCAATTTAAAATGCAGGATTGGCAGGAGGCGATATATTATAGTAAGGTAGAATCAAAATCAAAGCCTGGGGCGTATAATTCTTTAGAGTTAGGCCTAGGAAATTATATTGAAGAAATCGCTCGTGCTGAAGTAGCGGTTGAGCTAAAAGATATCCAAGATAAGGATGCGGTTTCACCTTCTAAGAAAATACAGGCGTTGTTGGTTAAGATGGTTAAAAGTATGCATGTTAAGCATTATGAGTATGTATTGGAATTAGCCGCTCAGGCGCATAAGATAGATAAAATTGCGCTTGAGCCGTATTGTCTGGCTGCTGAAGCCCTCGCTAATCAAGGTAAAATTAAAGAAGCCAAAGAAGAATTAAGATTTGCGCTTAAAATAAACCCTTTGTTTGCCCCGGCGCATTATTTGTTTGGCACATTTTGTGTTGAAGAAGGCCAGATTGAGCAAGGGTGTCAATTTTTTAAGAAAACTCTTTATTTAGATAGTAATTTTGTTTTGGCGCATTTTGACTTGGCAAATATCTATAAAAACGAAGGAAAGGATAACGAAGCGATTCGTGAATATAGAAATGCATTAAATATACTTGTAAAGATGAGCTCCTTTGATATAATCCCTTATAGTGGCGGGTTTAATGCTACGGTGATTACCGGAGTTTGTAAGAGCAATCTTGAGCGATTAAAAGTTTCTTAAAGCGTTGACAGAATGATTCTTACGGAGAGCGCCATGAAACTGGTAATTTTTAGAATTTTAGATAAAGAATATGCGCTAGATATTAGTTGCGTAATTCAGGTCATCCGTGTCCGCCAGATTATTTCCATCCCGCAATCTTTGGATTTTGTGGAAGGGGTAATTGCCTGGCAAGGGAAAGTTACTCCTTTAATTAACCTACGTAAAAAATTTCTTCTTGGCGATGTTTTGCCGGGCCGGGCAAGCCGTTTTATCATTTTAAAAGTTAATCAGCATTCTATGGGTATTATTGTAGATAGTGTAACCGAGGTGCTGGATATTGATCAGTCTAGTATTGAGCCTGTAGATGAGGTATTTAAAGAAGCAAGTTATTTGGGCGGGGTTTTAAGGAGCGCTCAGCGGATTATACTGCTGATGGATGTAGAAAAATTATTTTCTAGCCAAGAACAACAAAATATTAGCGCTCTACATACACGCGTTGCCATTAAAGGCCAAGCATAAATGCCGGAAGAAAAAATTTTTATTGATGCCGAAGACACCGAATATAAAAACCAAGCTCACCAAGAGCTAATCCGGTTATTGGTTTTTTCATTAGCGAAAGAACATTACTGTATTAGTGTGGCGAGCGCAAAACAAGTTGGGCATTTAGGGGCGGTGACCCGCGTACCGAATGCTCCTGCCTTTATAAAAGGAGTAACTAATTTAGCGGGCCAGGTTATCCCATTAGTAGATATATCTTTTTTCCTGGGGATTGAGCCGATAAATATGACTAATGAATTAAGAATAATTGTGATGGAGGCCGGCACAAATTTAGTGGGAATTTTAGTGAATAGAATTGAAGAAGTAATTGAGTTAGATAAAGCAGCGCTACAGTTGCCTTTGGTTACTTTAGAACAAAAGCTATTAGAGTTTACTATCGGTGAAATTGAGTTTAAAAATAGGATACTGGTAATGTTAGATTTAAAAAGAATATTGAGTTCCGTGGAATTCAATCAAGCGAAAAGGTGATTATTAAAATTAATTAAAGCCCGCCGTTGGCTGGCAGTTGAAGGAGGAAATTATGTTTAATAATATTAAGAAAATTAATACGAAATTAGGGGTGGCTTTTGGGTTTATCTTAGTTACTTTATTGGCGGCGGGTTTTTTTAGTGCTTTTCAATACCTTAGTTCTATGAATGAATATAAGAAATATATTCATACGCGTATTGATCAAATGAACTCTGTTTTAATATTAAGTGCGCACTTGAAAGATCAAAGCAAGGCTTGGAAAAGTATTCTCTTAGAAGCAAGCAGCTCGGCTAATTTTAAGAATTATAATGATGAATTTATTAATTTAAATAAGGAGATAATTAAAAATATTAATGATTTAAAAGTATCAGCATATCGCTTTACCCATGAAGATAATATAAGAAATTTAATGGAATTAGAAAAGGCTTATATCTTGGCGCAGAATGTCTACCGGGAAGCTTTGGATTTTTTAGTTAAAAATCCTGATTTTAAATCCACGGATACTAAGGGTATAGATACGCCAATTTTTAAAATTATTCAAAAATTAGTGGATGGCTCTATGTCGGATACTAAAATTCAATCCGAAAGATTAGAAAACTTAGTTGGGCTAAATGTGGCTTTGGTTATTGTCCTTTTGATTTTTGTTTCTGCTTTGGGAATAGTTTTTGCTTTTTTAGTTACGCGTAATATAACTGCACCAATTATTGCTTTAAATAAAGATGCTAATGTTATTGCTCAGGGTGATTTGTCGATTGTGGTTAAGCCGCAGGGCTGCGATGAGATTGGCCAGTTAGGAGCGACCTTTAGTTTGATGGTGAGTAATTTTAATGAAATATTGCATCGAACTACCAATGCTGTTGGTCAAATCACCTCGGCTACTAGTGAGATACTTTCGGCTAGTCAACAACAGGTAGCCGGTGCACGCGAGCAATCTTCAGCGATTAATCAGACTACTTCTGCGGCCATGGAGTTAAGCAAAAGCGCAGAGCAGGTTGGTGAGCATATTAAGAGTGTTTCCTTAATTGCCAGCCATGTGTTGGAGGGGATGATTAAGATTAGAGAAGCGATTAATAAAGCGGCTGATCGTATTACTTCTCTGAGTGAAAAATCTCAACAGATCGGAAAGATTACGGAATTAATTAATGATGTTACTGATCAGACTAATCTTTTGGCGGTGAATGCCGCGATTGAGGCCGCTAGAGCCGGAGAAGAAGGCAGGGGTTTTGCGGTGGTCGCGGATGAAATTAGAAAACTTGCGGATTCTACGGCTAAATCTACCAAGGATATTACCTTATTGATTGAAATTATTCAGCATGAGATGTCCAATGCGATGATCTCGATGGAACAAAGTGTAAATAATGTTAATGCCGAGTCGAAGTTGGCTGAAGAGTCTGCCGATAGCGCCAAGGAAATTGCGATGAGTGCTACGCAACAGGTTTCTGGCTCTAAGCAGATTGCTGGTGCGATGGGCAGTATTAATGACGCTATGAAGGAGATCTCGGCCGGAGCCTCGCAGACTCAAGTTGGTGTTAAGCAGCTGGTGGAATTAGCGCAAGAATTAAAAAACTCAACGACCAAGTTTAAATTGGCCTAAAAATATGGCATTTGATCGGGCAAAATTTATTGCGCCCTATAAAGCTGAGACATTAGAGCATTTGAGTAATCTTAACTCTGGATTGCTCAAGCTGGAAAAAAATACTAAGGATAAGGCGCTTTTAGAAACTTTGATGCGTGAGGCGCATACAATTAAAGGTTCATCGACGATGATGGGGTATAAGCGTATTGCGGATATTGCTCATGGCATGGAGGATGGTTTGCAGAAGGCCTTAGAAGGAAAAATTGATCTTCAAAAGAGTCATTTTGATATGCTTTTTAAATGCCTGGATGGAATTAGCCCGTTGTTGGAGGATAAACTTACTTGGGAGGATGCTGGGGTAAGCGGAAAATTTGTGGAGGATCTGCGCCAGGAGACAACAGATGTTTTTTTAGTTAAGCCTACAGAGAAATCTTCTTTTACGAAAGAACCCAAAGTAATACCTGTTTCTAATTTTTCTTCAGTTGCCGAAGAAAATATTCGTGTGGATATTTCTAAGTTGGATAAATTAATGAATTTTTCCGGAGAATTGTTGATCTCTAAAATAAGATTAAATGAGTTAGTGGGCAATTTATCTCGTAAAATTGATGCGCAGAAAGAGTTGAAAAAGGAGTGCGGTTCTTTAGTTAAGGAGATGGACAAAGTAGATAATAGCTTAGATTTTATTACTAAGGGCCTAGAGCATGAGGTTTTAAAATTAAGAATGGTCTCGGTGAATTATCTTTTTAATGCTTTTCCTCGGGCGATGCGTGATTTGGCGATTGCTCAAGGTAAAGATGTAATGATTGAGATCCGTGGTGAAAATACGCAGTTGGATAAAGCGATTATTGATGAGATGAAAGAGCCTTTGATGCATATTTTACGTAATGCCGTTGATCATGGCATCGAATTGCCCAGCGCGCGTTTAAGCAAAAATAAACCAAGCCATGGGATGATAATTTTAAATGCTTATCAACGTGGTAGCCAGGTAGTAATTGAGGTTTCTGATGATGGCAGGGGAATTGATATTAACGCGGTGCGAGAGCAGGCAGTGAAAAAGGGGTTGATTAGCCAGGATAAAATTAATGAGTTGGCTGATGTACAGGTTTATGGTTTTTTATTTTTGGCGGGTTTTAGTACGACAGAAGTGGTTAGTGAGGTTTCCGGCCGCGGTGTAGGTTTAGATGTCGTGCGCGAAAAAGTTGCTAAATTAAAAGGCTTGATTGAAGTCAGTTCTGTAGTCGGTAAAGGAACAAAATTTATTATTCGCCTTCCGTTAACCATCGCCATTACAGATAGTCTTTTTGTGGTTAGTGGGGCAGAAACTTTTGCTTTACCGGTTGAAAATATTGTGGAGGTGATTCGGGTTAATCCGGAACAATTAAATACTGTAGAAGCTAAAGAAGTAGTTAGCCTGCGTGGGCAGATCTTGCCTTTAGTCAGGCTTAATGATGTTTTTGGCCTGCCGCGTTGCGGTATTATTGAAAAAAAGTTTTTTCCGGTAGTGATTGTGCAATCGGTGGAAAAAAGAATAGGTTTATTGGTAGATCAAATGCTGGGCTATAAGAAAATTATGCGTAAAAATTTAACTCAGCCGATAAATAAAATTAATGGCATAAACGGAGTAACTATTTTAGGCGATGGACGGGTGGTATTAATTTTGGATGTGACGGCGATTATCGATATAGCGCAAGGAACCCTGTTGGGGAGCGAGTATGTTAAGCCAAAAAACAAAAATATACTAACTTTGGCGAATAAACGCAGATCTATTTTATTGGCCGAGGATACTTTAAGTACGGCGATGTTAGAGAAAAATATTTTAGAGTCAATTGGTTTTTCGGTTGTGATTGCCCGTGACGGAGTTGAGGCCTTAGAAAAGGCGTCTTTAGAAAAGTTTGATTTGATTATTACGGATGTGTTAATGCCGCGCATGGATGGTTTTGAACTGACTAGCAGGCTGAAGAAGGATAGTTTGTATCAAGATATCCCGGTTATTATTGTAACTACGCGTGAAGCTGACGCGGATAAACGCATGGGTTTAGAATGCGGGGCAGATGCTTATATTTTCAAAAGTGAATTTACTTCAGAAGGGTTGTTGGAGGCTATTGAAAGGCTGGTGGGATGAGAAAAATACGTGTTTTAATTGTTGATGATTCAGCGCTGATGCGCCAGGCGCTAAAGAGTATTCTTGAAGCGGATGATTTATTGGAAATCGTCGGTACGGCTGAGGATGGCCGGGCAGCAATAGCCAAAGCGGCTAGCCTTAAACCGGATGTAATTACCATGGATTTAAAAATGCCGTTTTGTTCTGGTTTAGATGCGATTGAAGAGATTATGGAAAATAATCCCATTCCGATTATTGTTGTGAGCAGTTTAGATAAGGACCTTATTATTAAGACTCTTTCTATGGGGGCGATGGATTTTGTGGTTGTGGCTAAAGAGATTGATCAGATATCTAAAGAGTTGATTGAAAAAATAAAAATTGCTTCTCGAGTCAAGCCATTAAAGCGGATGAAAATGCCATGTTTGCATCCGCAGAAAGCAATTTTTAAAAAAAACGTAGAGAAAATAATCGGTATCGGAGCTTCCACGGGCGGGCCGCGGGCCTTGCAGGAAATATTTATGCATCTGCCGAGTGATTTTCCTTCGGGGATTATTGTGGTTCAACATATGTTAAAAGGGTTTATCTTAGGCTTAGTGGATTGGCTTAACTCTTGTTCGCATCTGGAGATTAAGGTAGCGCATGACGGAGACGTAATTAAAAGTTCCACGGTTTTATTGGCGCCGGATGATTATAATATTACTATTGATGAAGATGCTAGAATTATTTTAAGCAAGGATGCTACCGGTAAAATGTTGCACGTTCCTTCGATTGATGCTATGATGTTTTCTTTAGCTAAATCATTTAAAGAAAATGCGGTGGGGGTTTTGTTAACCGGGATGGGTAGAGACGGCGTAGAAGGTGTGCAGGCGATAAAACAATCCGCTGGAGTGACGATCGCTCAGGATGAACGTTCTTCTATTCTTTTTGGAATGAATAAAGTGGCTATTGAAAGCGGGTGTATTGATCGGGTGGTTAGTTTGGATAAAATTTCCGAAGAGCTGTGTAAAATAGTAGGATGTGCTCCATGCCCAAAAAAGTCTTAATTATTGACGATAGCGCAGTTACCTGTAGCTTGCTTAGCGAGCGTGTTGAATCCGGAGGCTATGTTGTGATGGTCGCTAATAGCGCAGAGCAGGGCTTAGAGATTATGCGTAAGCAGTTACCGGATCTGGTTCTTTTAGATGTATATATGCCTAGGATGGATGGTTTTGAGGTTTGCCGCCGAGCAAAGAGCGATCCGCTGATCAAAGATATTCCAGTGGTGTTTGTAACTACTGCCGGTCAGAAGGAAGATTTAGCTAAGGGGAAAGAAGCTGGAGGTAATGGTTATATTACTAAGCCTTATGATGGGAAGCTCTTTTTGGAGGAGGTTAAGAGGTTAATCGGATAATGCCTAAAAAAATATTAATTACTGAAGATAGCCCGACTATTTTAGCGATTACTAAGGATGCTTTAGAAAGTGCAGGTTATTTTGTGGTTTGTGCCGTTGATGGGCAGGAGGCTTTGGATAAAACACGCAAAGAGCAGCCGGATTTGATTATTTTAGACCTGATGCTTCCGAAGATTGATGGCTATAAGGTTTGCCGGATGTTAAAATTTGATGAGAAATATAAGCGGATACCGATAATTATTTTTACAGCGCGTACTCAGGAGTCAGATGTTTTACTCGGTAAAGAAGTGGGAGCGAATGCTTATATTACTAAGCCGTTTGAGCCGAGTATACTTTTGGATAAGATTGCGGAGCTTTTAAAGAATTAAAGTGATATTCATTTTAATTTATAGTAGGGGAGGTTTAAACCTCCCCTACTATAAAATTTGTTTAGTTTCGAAAGATGCAATGGGGGGTGTTTATGGATAAGAAAAAAATTTTAGTGGTTGATGATGAGCAATTAAATAAAACAAAGGCGGATTAATATGGAGATAATTGATTTATTATTAAAAGGATCATTAGTTACGCTGGAGCAGGTTGACAAAGCCAAGGAAGAGGTTAAGCGCACGGGGATAAAATTAGAAAAGGCTTTGGAGAAGTTGGGTTTTATTACCGAGGAAGATATCGCTCGGGCTAAAGCGGATGCCATGGGTGTTCCTTATATGAACTTGGAAGATTATTTGATCGATGTATCTTTGACTAAATTGATTCCGGAAAGCGTAGCAAATAAATATAAGGCCGTACCGTTGTTTAAGATTATGGATTCTCTTACTGTGGCAATGATTGATCCGAAAGATATTGAGGCTTTGGATAATATTCGCCGTATCGCTAAAGTAAGCAATGTTGAGCCGGTGTTGGTTTCTGCCCGCAGTATTAGCCAGGTTTTGGATGCTTATTATGGGGAAGGAAATTCTGTAGATGAGATTGTTAATTCTATTGAGAATAAAAAATCATCGGCGCAGAAGACGGATTTAACCGAAAATGCCGAAGAGGCGCCAATTATTAAGTTGGTAAATATTTTAATTTCGGATGCCGTAAAAGACCGGGTTAGCGATATTCATATTGAGCCGGAGGCTGAGGTTTTGCGTGTGCGTTTTCGGATTGATGGGATTTTACATGAAGTACATACTTTGCCTAAGAAACTCTCTAATGCGATTATTTCCAGAATTAAGATTCTTTCGGATATTGATATCGCAGAAAACCGCCGTCCGCAGGATGGCAAGATCCGCGTAAAATTAGAGAATAAGGATTTAGATATCAGGGTTTCTACCTTTCCTACGGTGCACGGTGAGAATGTAGTGATGCGTTTATTGGATCGTTCATCTATTTTGTTGGGTTTAAAAGATGTAGGTTTTACGGATAATAATTTGGAAATATTTAGCAAGATGATTAAACAGCCCAACGGTATCATTTTAGTTACCGGGCCGACCGGAAGCGGAAAAACGACGACACTTTATTCTGCCTTAAGCACAATTAGCTCAATGGAGAAAAATATTATTACCATTGAAGATCCGGTGGAGTATGAAATGCCGCTTATCCGTCAGACTCAGGTGAACCCTAAGGCTGATGTTACCTTTGCTAATGGCTTGCGTTCAATTTTACGCCAGGATCCGGACGTTATCATGGTGGGTGAAATTCGCGATAAGGAAACCGCCGAGGTTGCTATTCAAGCGTCTTTAACCGGGCATTTAGTTTTTTCTACTTTGCATACTAATGATGCGGCAAGCTCTTTAACGCGTTTGATTGATATGGGGCTAGAGCCATTTTTAATTTCAAGTTCTTTAATTCTTATCGTGGCACAGCGGTTGGTACGCAAGGTTTGCCCTAAGTGTAAAGAGGAGCACCCTGCGTCGTCAGCGGTTTTAAAAGATTTAAATTTAGATGATTCAACAAAATTCTTCCGCGGTAAAGGATGTAATAATTGTAAAAATTCAGGATTCTCCGGGCGTATCGGAATCTTTGAGGTTTTAGTGCTTAATGAGACGATGCGTAAGATGGTTGAGGAAAGAAATTCAGCGGATATGATTAAGAAAAAGGCCATTGAATTAGGAATGAAGAGTTTGCGTGAAGATGGATTGGATAAAGCCAGGGCCGGGTTGACAACAATTGAAGAGATCTTAAGGGTTACGGAAATAGAATAACTTATGCCTAATTATCAGTATAAAGCCAGGGACAAATTTAGTAAGCCGCTTTCGGGAGTGATGTCTGCGGATGATGAAAATGCCGTGGCGATTAGATTAAATCAGCTTGGGTATACTCCGATATCGATCACGGAAGCTAAGCAAGCATCACAAGTGACTAAGTTTCTTGGCTCCGCGGTAAAGGTAAAATTTACCGATTTAAATATGTTTACGCGCCAGATGGCCACTTTGCAAAAGGCCGGCTTACCTATTTTGCTGGCTTTAAGTGCCTTGCATGAGCAATCGCCAAATAAAATTCTCAAAGAAGTTATTGCTCAGATTAGCCGAGATATTGAATCAGGGTTAAGCCTATCCGGGGCCCTAGAAAAGTATCCGCTTATTTTTGATCCACTTTACATTAATATGGTGGCTTCCGGGGAGGTTAGTGGAAAGCTAGATCAGGTTTTGGAAAGATTAGCTACATTGCGTGAGCATGATGAGACTATCCGCATTCGGATTAAATCTGCTACTCGCTATCCGATGATCGTGGTAATTGCCATGGTGGTTGGTTTTATTGTATTGACTACTCTGGTTGTTCCGCGTTACGCTAAGATTTATGCGCAGTATACTACGGCTTTGCCTTTGCCTACACAAGTACTTTTGGGAATTAATTATGCGGTGACTAAGCTTTGGTGGCTTTTGATTATGGTGGGTTCAAGCGCTTATTTTCTTTTTAAGCGGTATATTAATACTAAGCCCGGGCGAATTGTTTGGGATAATCTTAAGTTGAAAGTTCCGATTTTTGGAGGATTACTTTTAAAACTTTCTATTTCACGTTTTACGCGGATTACCGGAACGCTTATGCGTAGCGGTATCCCGATCTTAAAGATTTTAGATATCTCCAGCGGTTCAACGGGTAATGTTGTAGTTTCTAAAGCAATTCAAAATATTAAGGATAATGTTGCCGAAGGCAAGGGGATGAGTGAGCCGATGAAGATTAGCGGCCTTTTTCCTCCGATTGTAACGCAGATGGTGGCAGTGGGAGAGGAAACCGGAAAACTTGATGAACTGTTGATTCATGTCTCTAATTATTATGATGAGCAGGTTGATTACACGGTGAGTAATTTGACCTCGCTAATTGAGCCGATTTTAATTTTTGTTTTGGGGTTGGGAGTTTTATTTATGGCCCTGGGTATATTTTTGCCGATGTGGAACTTAATGAGTATCTTTAAGAAATAATGTTCTTGCATAAAAAGAATAAAAGCGGTATGTTAATATTGGATTTGGCGACCAGTTTAACGATTATTGGTTTTTTAATCTGGATTTTCGGAGGAGTGATTGGCCGGCTTTCACAGAATGTTCGGGAGATTGCTTTACGTTATCAGTTGAACAATTTTCGCTTATTGGTTAGATTGTATAAAGAGCTTAAAGGGAATTATCCCGAGGATCTGTCTGAGCTTGTTGGAAGTAGGCATAGATTATCTAAGACCGATGAGGTTATTTTTAGTGAAAAATTTTTAAATAATCTTGAACAGGATGAACAAGGCGCGCCTTTAGATGCTTTTGGAAATCGCCTTTATTATGAACAGAGAGAGGGGGTGGTGGGTTCAACAACAAAAGGTTATGAAAACTGGTAGCGAAATTATAGAGAAGATACTTTGCCTGGTGGTAAAGTATAAATTCGTCCGTTATAAAATTAAGGGCGGACTCATTTAAAGGAGGAGTAAGATGAAGAAAGGTTTTACACTTATCGAGTTGATCATGATCATCGTGATCTTGGGTATTCTGGCGGCGGTGGCTGTGCCTAAGTATTTTGATTTACAGGGCGAGGCTAAGATTGCCGCGGAAAAAGGAGTTGTCGGCGGAGTGCGTGCCGGAATCCTTACTTATTTTGTGCAATACAAAGCTTATCCTACCGAGCTTGATGCGGCAAGCTCAGCAGCATGTACAACGGCTAATATTTGTTTCAATGCAATTTTACAGCAGGGTGGAATTACCTCTGACTGGACAAAGGCATCTGCCGTTACCTATACTGGCCCGGCGGGGGTTCTTTATACCTACACTACCACTGGCGCTACTATGGGAGATTTTAAATAAGCAGTTAGAATAAATTAGTGCAAGGCGGTAAGATTAATTTTATCGTCTTGCACTTATTTTTTTATGAAGAGAGTGATAAAAAATAAAAAAGGCTTAGCCTTAATTGCTACAGTAATGTTGATTGTTTTTGTGAGCATTGCGGTACTGGGGCTGACTACTTTTATTGTGCAGTGGTTTAAGCAGCTGGATGCCCAGGAAAGACAGTCAAGATGTGTTTATAACGCCATGTCTGGAGTTAATTATGCAATATACCGGTATCGTGTCGATGCTACTTTAGCCAGTGGCCCATTTGATGTTGGTGGTGACGCCAATAACAATTTTACGCTTTCTACAACATCTAGCGGCGGAGGCGGAGCCGCCGCTAACCTGGTGATTAATGCTACTGCTTCCAGTCGCGGAGGAAGCGGTAATAAAGATATTTTAGGTGTCACTTTAACTAACACTTCTCTAACATCTTCAATTATTCTTGATCAAATGGTGATGTATGTGAGTAATAGTAGTGAAAGCTTGGATCAGATAAGAATCAATAATGTGACTGTTAGAAATAGTAAGGATACGATCGATACTACGTCCAGAACCTTAGATTTAACTACTAATGTCACTATCCCGGCTAATACTACCATAACGATTAATTATATCCGTTTTACCAATTCTTTTGATCCAACAAGTCTTTATTTAGGTTTTATTATGACTGACCTCAGTACTACTTCTATCTGTACTGCTTATCCTGCACAACCATCAACCTGTACAACTCCGGGCGCTAGTTTAACGATTCAAAGTATGGGTAAGACCTCAGGCTCAAATCAATACCGTTCGGTTCAGGCTACATATGACACAGCGACTGGGAATGTTTCTGATTATGATGAAATTGCGCAAACTGTTCCGTAAAAAAAGAGCCTTTACTTTAATTGAGCTGATTATGACGATTGTTGTGGTCGGCATAATTGCCATACCCGTATCGGTCATTTTATCAAAACAAATTCAGAGTGTTTTTGTTTCACAAGACTATACCGTGGCACTTAATTTAGCGCGTTTTGAAATGGAGAAGGTGCTAAATACTGCTTATGCTAGTATCTCTAGCGCAAGTTTTTCAAATTATCAGGGATATGCTTATGATTTAGCGACTCAGGTAGATGAAACAGTAGCTGGCAGTGAAGCTTATAAACTTATTACGATTAGCGTGACTAAGGCTGGGAGCGCAATTGTGTTGGTTACGCTTAAAAATTACGTCGCTAAAAATGTAACCTGGGGGCTATGATTTTAAGAAAAGGTTTTACTTTGATAGAGCTAATTACGGTAATGGCTATAATTGCTATATTAGCTACTTCTAGCGGCTTGATTATGGTTTATGTAGTAAAGAATTCAGTATTTATACCTAATCAATTGGGTATGGATAAATTAGCTGCAGATGCTTTGGAGATTATGGTGGATGGTAATACTCTTGCCAAGGGCTTGCGTTTTAGTAGGGAGATTACCGCAATTAATGCTAACCGTGTTGATTTTGTCGATGGAGATGGTAAAATAGTTTATTTTAGGTTAGATACCGGAGCGAATAAATTATATCGTGCGGTTAATGGTGGGGCAGAAGCAAATATTCCATATTATTCAAACGCTTCTGGTTTGAATTTAAGCGGCAGTAGTGGCACATTGCTTACTTATTATGATTCTACAGAGACAATAACTGCAACTGCGGCAAATGTTCGCCGGATAAATATTATTTTGATTGCTAAAAGCGGTACAGGTTTGTATAATGATTGGCAAGGTCAA
>CAYHRM010000010.1:0-18707 GCA_964359035.1 uncultured Planctomycetales bacterium | reverse complement strand
ATGAATGAATCTCCAGGCATGCGTTTTGAAGCGGCGCATACTGCGGTCGCCCTGGCGGAGATGGTCTTGGCTCAGAAAAAAGATGTACTTTTCTTTATGGACAATGTTTTTCGTTTTGTACAGGCAGGAAGTGAACTGGCTATACTCTTGGGAAGGATTCCTTCTGAAGGAGGCTATCAGTCAACTTTAACTAGCGAAATAAGCCAGCTACATGAGAAGATTCGTTCGGAAAGAAATGCCAGTATTACTGCCATTGAAGCAGTTTATGTGCCTGCTGATGATATGACGGATCCTGCGGTTGTGGCCATTTTTGCGCATATGGATAGTTTGATTGTCCTTTCACGTTCTTTAGTGCAGCGGGGGCTTTATCCGGCTATTGACCCGCTGTTATCGTCGGCAAATTCTTTGACTCCGGCGGTCGTCGGTAGGAGGCATTTTGATGTTGCCCAGGATGTCTTGCGGCATTTCAGGCGCCATGATGAACTGGAGCGGATTGTTTCAATTATTGGTAAAGAAGAGCTTGCGCCCGAGGAGAAAATTATTTTTGATCGGGCCAAAAGACTGCAAAATTTTCTTTCCCAACCATTTTTTACCGCCGAGGTTTATACCGGCAGGCCGGGAGCGTTTGTTTTATTAGAGGATACAATTTCTGGATGTGAGCGTATAATTAGCGGTGAACTGGATAAAATTGATGAACAAAGTTTTTATTCTATAGGAAAACTGGAGAACTAAATATGTCAAATAAACTATTAGGAGAAATTTTAGTAAAAAAAAGTTATATTACACAAGATCAGCTTAATCAAGCGCTTAAAGATCCGGCCTGTCAGGAGGAGATGCTAGGTAAAACTTTAGTCAGCCGGGGGTTAGTTAAGGAAATCGATATTATAAAAGTGCTTGCGGAGCAGTTTAATCTGCCTTTTCATTTGCATTTAAAAGAGGTGCAGATATCTACGGATGCGGTGAAGGCGGTGCCGGCAAAATTTGTTCAACATTACGGATTTATGCCGATTAGTTTAGAGGGCCAAGTGCTTACGGTAGCAATTTATAATCCGATGGATGTTTGGCTGGCGGAAAATATAAAAATAAATTTAGGATTTCAAGTTGCCCGAGTTTTAACCAGCCGGCATGAAGTAGAGACGGCGATCCATAAATATTATGGGGCAGTGGCCGGGACCGTGGACAAGATTATGGCCGATAAGGCAAGCGCGGGGACCAAATTAACTAAAGATGAAAGCGTTGAAGATATTGAAAAAAATGCTGATGAAGCATCGGTAATAAAATTAGTTAATCAGATTGTTACGGAAGCAATTAAGATGCGGGCCACGGATATCCATATTGAGATTTATGTGGATAAAGTAGTTTTGCGTTACCGGATCGACGGAGTTTTGCGGGAGATGAAGATGCCCCCAGATGCTTATTATATCGAGCCGGCGATTGTTTCGCGAATTAAAATTATGTGCCATTTAGATGTGGTGGAGCATCGTATTCCGCAAGATGGCCGAGCCAAGGTCAGGCTGTTGGATGGGCAAGAAGTGGATTTAAGGGTTTCAATTTTGCAGGGGTATTTTGGAGAGAATGTGGTCATTCGTATTCTACCTTCCCAGGTACTTTTAGACTTAGATAAAATTGGGTTTTCGCCACATGATTTAGAGACGATTAATAGGCTTATTCAGAAACCACATGGAATTATTTTGCTTACTGGGCCGACGGGGAGTGGAAAGACTACGACGCTTTATACCTGCTTAAGCCGGTTGAATCGTAAAGAAGTTAAAATTATTAGTATTGAAGATCCGGTAGAATATGCGATTGAAGGCATAACACAGATTCATGTTAATCCTAAAGTGGGCCTAACTTTTGCCAGCGCCCTAAGAAGTGTTTTAAGGCATGACCCGGATATTATGATGATCGGGGAGATTCGCGATTCAGAAACTGCGGATTTAGCGATTCGTTCCTCATTAACTGGCCACTTAGTTTTTTCTACCCTGCATACTAATGACTCGGCGACTGGAATCGCCCGGTTAATGGACATGGGGATCCAACCTTACCTGTTAGCTTCTTCAGTTGAGGTAATTATTGCTCAGCGTTTAGTGCGTTTACTTTGTTCGCTATGTAAAGGTAAAGGATGCGAAGCTTGTAGTGAAACTGGATTTAAGGGCCGCCGTCCAATTTATGAAATTATGGTTATTGATGCGGATATTCGGGATTTGATTATTGAACATAAAAGTGCGCAGGAGATTAAAGCTAAAGCTCGCGAAAAAGGTATGCGCACATTGATGGAAAATGGCATGCTCTTAGTTGAGCAGGGGGTAACGACTAAAGAAGAAATCTTACGCGTTGTAGAGTTAGAATAGCGTCATTGCGAGGGCACGTTAGTGCCCGAAGCAATCCCGTTTTAGAGATTGCTTCGTCGCCTTCGGCTCCTCGCAATGACACAATACCTATTTAGGAGGTATAAGTTTGGAATTTAAATATAAGGCCAAAAAAAATCTCAATGAAATTGTTGAAGGTAAGATTCAGGGGGCCAGCGTAGAAGGGGTGCTGGAAGATCTTCAAAGTAAGGGGCTGGTTCCGATCTTTGTTGAGCCCTTAGCGGCTATCCCGTCGGTTCAGAGCGCGCTAAATTTAAAAAGCAATAAGAAAATGAAAACCGGAAAATATGGCTTAAAGCAGTTAGTTTTATTTACGCAAAAACTTTATAATTTAATTAATTCTCGCGTAGAGTTATTAAGCGCCTTAAGGCTCCTAGAAAAAAATTGTGATAATCGAGTTGAAAAAATATTACTGGTAGACATTATTCGGGATATTAAAGAAGGAGTTCCGTTTTCAACCTGTTTAAGCCGTTATCCAAAATATTTTCCCCGGCTTTATGTTAATATCGTGCATACCGGTGAGTCTACCGGCAAGCTTAAAGATGCTTTGATCCAGCTTTTAGATCATTTACGCCGCCTTGAAGATTTAAAATTGAAAGTTAAGCAAGCTTTGGCTTATCCGATATTTATGAGTTTAGTCGGTGTAGGCACAATTTTTGTGATGCTGACTTTTGTCCTTCCGCGTTTGGCGGGGATGTTCGATGATTTTCAGGCCCAGCTTCCTTTACCGACATTAATTTTGCTTAAAATATCTAAATTTTTGCAAAATTATTGGTGGATAATAATTATTTTAATTGCGTTAATAGTTTTTGTTTTAAAGATTAAGCGTGCTGGCAAAGAAAGTATTTTTAGCCGTTTAAAATATCATATTCCGGTTGTTAAAGAAATTGTTTATAAACAGTCGGTGGCTAATTTTTCAAGGAGCTTATCTTTACTTTTACAAAGTGGGGTAAATTTGCTTTCAGCGTTAGTTGATGCTGCTCCGGTGATTGGTAATCCGGTTTATATTTCACAATTAGAGCAGGTGCGCAAAGATATTAGTGAGGGGGTTCCCTTTTCTGATGCCTTAGCAAAATTTAAGATCTTCCCGGATTTTTTTGTGCAGATGGTGAGGGTGGGGGAGGAAGGCGGAAGGCTGGATATTGTTTTAGCGGATATTGCGGAATCTTATGAAAAAGAGATTGAGGCGGATTTAAAAATTTTAAGTTCTTTAATTGAGCCGGCAATAATTTTAATTTTAGGTTTAGTGATCGGGGCGATGGTGATTGCCATGCTTTTGCCGATATTTAATATGAATAGTATTGTGGGTGGTTAAAAAATAAATATGCGTACTAAGATTGTAATTGAAGTTTTAGAGCGTTGGCTGAAGGTGAGTGTTGACCATAAGATTTCCGTTGCGCCTTTAGCGAACGCTGAGCCAGGGAGCATCTCCTCGGCTTTAAATGCGATTTTAAAGCAAAATAAATGTAGTAAAGATTTGGATGTTTCTGTAGTGCTTAGTCGAAATAAAATTACTGTTCGCCGGGTGGATCTTCCTTCGCAAGATCCGGCGGAGATTGAACAGATGCTTGGCCTTTATTTGATTCGACAGATTCCCTATCATAAGGAAGAAGTTTCCTGGGCATATCAAAATTTAGGATTTGATGGCATAAGTAGCAGCCATTTAATTTTAGCCATCGCCCTAAAAAATGTTTTCAAAAATATTGTTAGCTCCTTTGTTCCGGTCAATATTCTTCCGGAAGCTATACTGATGAGTTCCCAGGGGCTGGTGCATTATGTAGTAGATACCTGTAAAAATAAAATTACTTTACCAAATTCATATTTGATTTTAGATATTGATGTAAATTATAGTGATTTGGTTTTGGTGCATAATCAGAAATTAGGCTCTAGCGTGGTTATCCCCCAAGGAGCAGAACAGTTAAGAGATCTCTCAGAGAAAGAAAAATTTGCGGCGGAGCTTAAACAGGCCCTAGTGGCCTTAAACAACGAAATGCCAGATGCCCGTTGTGAAAAGTTATTTTTGACTGGCTCAGCTAGTTTTCAGTTGGCGTTTGTGGAAAATATTTTGGCTAAGGATTTTAATCTAAAGGCTCAATATCTTTCTTCCAAGGAGTATGATAGTTTCCTGGTTAGCGGCCCGAAAGATGTTTCATTATCCGCGTTATTAGGTTTTAGCGCTCAGGTAGCTAAGGAGGATATAAAATTTCTGCTTCCGGAAATTCAGATTAAGAAGGAGATGAAATCTAAATTACAGCAGTTAATGATTTTGTCAGTAGGTATAATTTATATTTTAATTATGTTGGGGTTAGTTGCTTTAGTTCGGTTAGTGCAGAAACAGTCCTATGCCACAGATTTAAAGAAACGGGTTATCTCTTTAAGTAAGGAGGCTAAAGAATTAGAGGATATCACCAGTAAGTTAAAGATCGCCCGGCAGTATGTGGACCCTAAATCTTCAGCGCTAACTTATCTTAATGGTTTAAACCGCTTGTGTTCAGATAGCATTGTAATTACCAATTATAATTGGGAATTAGGTAAGGCGTTTACAATCAGGGGGTATGCCCAGGCCATTCCGAATATTTTAGATTTTACCAATACCCTGGGTAATTCGGAAATTTTTAAAGGTGCGCAAAATCGTTATACGCGCAGAAGAAAATTAAAAGATAAAGATGTGGTTGATTTCGAGATTTTTATAAAATGAGAAAATTAAATAGTAAAGAAAAAATATTAGCTGCTTCGATTGGGGTCTTGTTAATTTTGTTACTGCTTAAGGTTTTTGTTTTAGGGCCAATTTATGATAAAACGAGTATTTATTCTAGCGAGATTGAGCAGGCCAAAGTAACGATTCGCAAATATATGGCTTTAGAACATAACCGTACTGAGATTCTTAAAGCTCAAAAACAAATTGAAGGGTACTCAAGTCTTAAGGGTTCGGACGAAGATAAATCTGCGATGGTGATGAGTAAAATTGAGGCGGAGGCCAGAAAATCTAAATTGCAGATATTGGATATGAACTCAGCCGGGGTAACTAAGGTTAAGGGAGGAGTAACTCTTTATCGGATTAATTTGAGTTCTGAGGGGCAGTTAAAAAATTTCTTAGATTTTATTTCGGGGATTGAAGGAGCGAGCATCCTGTTGCAGATAGAAAAGATTGCTTTAGTGATTAAAGAGGAAAGTACCGGTTTATTAAAAATTAATCTGGTTATTTTAGGAGTCGCTTTTGCTTAATAATTGGAATAAATGGGGACGCTCCTATTTATTTAGATAGCTAAGTAAATATTAAATAGGAGCGTCCCCATTTATTCCTAGAATTTGGGAGGGTAAAATGAAAAAAGGTTTTACTTTAATTGAATTAATGTTGGTGGTCATTATTATTGGAGTATTATCGGCCATGGTTGTCCCGCGTTTGGCTGGACGATCTGAACAGGCGCGGATCCAAGCGGCTAAGACTGATATCAATTCTAGCCTTCCGGTAGCCTTAGATCTTTATGAAATGGATCTGGGCCATTACCCGGAGCTATTGGACTATCTAAGATCTCAGCCAGGAGCTGACGTTGAAAGTTGGCGGGGCCCTTATTTAAAGAAAAAACCCCTTGATCCTTGGGGTAATGTCTATATTTATAAAGCTCCGGGTGAACATAATATTGATAGCTATGATCTTTTTTCTATGGGCAATGATGGAAAGCCGGATACAGCCGATGATGTGGTAAATTGGGGTGATTAATTTGCGCGCTTTTACACTTGTAGAATTAATGATTAGTGTGTTGATTTTAGGAATTGGCTTAACCTCTGTAGCAAATTCTTATATCTTGGCTTTGCGTGGGGCTAATTCCGCGCGAAATAATATTTCGGCTTTAATTTTGGCTAAAGAAAAATTTGAAAATTTAGAGTTAGCTAGCTTAAATGGAGCTTTACCGGCTGAGCCGACCAATGAAACTGTAAAATCTTTAACCAAAAATTATAACTATCAGCAAGAGATTGCCCAAGTCGTTGAATCTGCGGATTTGGCTAAATATTTAGTTTCGGCATGCTTGACGATTAGTTGGAGTGAGAAAAATTCCTCAAAAAATGTTACACTGGCAACCTATTTACTCAAACAAAAAGAAGCAATTCTTGCGCCGGGCCTTTAGTTTAGTCGAGCTATTGATCGCGGTGGCTATTTTTTCCGTAGTGAGCATTGCTATCTATGCCACTTTTTCCTCTGGAGCCGGAGTTTTGCGGCGAGTGAGGAACATTGACCTGGTTCAGCAAAGGATTTTACTTAAAACTGAAAGGCTTTCTCGAGAGTTACGCGAGCAGCCGGCCTGCCGTAAGCAATTATTTCAAGGTGATAAAACTAAAATAAGCTTTTGCGCCAACATTGATTATTTTCCCTATCGATTAACTTATTATTTTGATCACTCGGCCAATGCTCTTAAGCGGGTAGCGGATAAATTAGATGAAATTATCGATGATGCTGGTAAATTGGATCCAGAGCTTCGCTCTGTATCGGTAATTTTTTTACCGAAAGTTAAAGATGTTCAATTTAGTTATCTTTATTTAGATTTAAGTAAAAATGCCTATTTGTGGACGCAGGAGTGGCAAAAAGCTTATTTGCCGTTTGCCGTAAAGTTTACTATTTTTACTGAGAAACAAAACTATGAATCGACAATCTATCTACCGAGAGCCTAAGCGGGGCAGTATTTTAGTCGTTTGTCTTTGGACGATTATGATCTTATCTATTTTAGGTCTAGGGATTACCGGGTTGGTTTTTCAGGAGATTAGATTTAGCAAGTCTTATGCGCGTTTAATTACTTCGCTACCTTTAGCTCAGGGTGCATTAAAAACAGTTTTTTATCTTAGAGAAAAAGATACAACTGCTGCCTATGATACTTGGGATGAATTAAGCCAAGAGGAAAAGGTAAGTTTGTGTGCTAGTAATTCTTATCGGTATTTTTTTGTGGATAAAAAAAATACTCAGGGTAATCTGGAAATTATTGATGAGGGGGCTTTGATTAATTTGAATCTTGCTTCCGTGGATGTTTTGGCGCGTTTACCGGGGATGAATAAAGAATTAGCTGAAGCAGTCGTTAATTCCGGTTTAAGGCCATTTAGCACAATTAATGAAGTGCTACTGGTTGAGGATATGACCAAGGAGAGTTTTTTACTTTTTAAAGATTCAGTTACCGTCTATGGATCAGGTAGGGTAAATATTAATACGGCGAGTAAAGCTGTGTTTATTGCCCTAGGTTTAGATGGAGAGGTGGCGGATTTAATTTTACGCTTTCGGCGCGAAAATAAGATTAAGCCTGTGGTTGCCTCGGCCGGACCAGCCGCAGAGCAAGCCGTAGAGCAGCCTGCAGAGCCGGCTTATGGTATTTCTAGCTTGGCTACATTATTAAATGATTTAAGAGAATCTGCTAGCCTAGGTTTGCGTCAGGAGCAGGATCTTTTGGTTCTGCTTCCGGTGTTGGATGTTAAATCAGAATATCTACGTTTTAATATTATTCCTACCTCTGGCAGCCAAGAGGGGCTGTATTATAGTATAGTTATTCATCCGCCAACCAAAAAAGTTCTTTCCTGGACTGAGCACTAAATTAACTTGACAAAGTTGGCTGTATTGATTAAAATTATATAGTAAAATTTTACTATATGAATAAGTAGGGGGCAGTTTAAACTTGTTTTAAACAATCTTACTGGCATTAAACTCGTTAAATCTAATGGGGTTAAATCATGGTTTGGGAAGCGGCAACTGAGGGTAAATTTAAGCTTTTAATTTCTAAGATTCCGGTTTTTCATCGGCATATTACTGAGTCTACGGTTATTCATCAGGCTGAGGCCATAGCGGGAAATCGTAACTCTAATCAAGTCCAGGAGCAGGATGTAGTGGCCGCTTTTTTTTCGGATGTGCCTTCGCCTTTTTATAGTATGATGATTCGGCTTTTAGAGCAAAATAATTTTGATTATAAAAAATACGGTTTTCCTAAGGGTACTTATAGCGAATGAAGATTGCAGTTATTGGTGCTGGTGCGATAGGCTGTTTAGTGGCCGGTTACTTTAAAGCGAAGGGCCAAGAGGTAACCTTGGTTGGGCGCTCCCAGGGCGTCAATGCTATTAAAGGGCATGGCTTGAATATTTCAGGTGTCAGGGGTGATTTTAAGGTACAGATTAGTATCTCTGATACTTTAAATTATATTCCAGATTTAGCAATTTTAGCTACTAAAACACAAGACATTGAAGCGGTTTTACAAGAAAGCTCCTCTTTATTACAGAATTCATTGTTGTTAACTATACAGAATGGTGTGCAGGCGGATAACTTAGTTGCTAAATATTTGCCCCAAAAAAATATAATTTCTAGTATTGTTATGTTTGGAGCAACTTATTTAGAGCCAGGCAAAGTAATCCATAATTTTGAAGGTAGCTGGGTAATCGGTAGCCAATTTCAAAACAATCCTACAGCAGAGTTGGTAGATTTAAGCTTGATTTTAGACCAGATTTTTCCGGTGGTAATCAGTGAGAATATTAAAGGTATGAAATATCTTAAGATATTTGTTAATGCGAGTAATTGTCTGCCTGCGATTATCGGTAAAAGCATGCAAGAAGTTTTTAGTGATTTAGATATTAGCCGCATGAGCATTGGTATCTGGAAAGAAGCCTTTGAGATTATCGATAAAGCAGGGATACAGCTAGTTTCCTTACCGGGGTTTCCGGTTGAAAATCTTACTAAGCTTACGGCGATGCCGAGTGCTAGCGCAGCGGTAATTTTTTCGGGGATTATGAAAAATCTCAGCAAGGAACCGTTATATGGTTCAATATTACAAAGCATAATGCGCAGGAGAGTTTCAGAGATTGATTATATTAATGGAGAGTTTGTGCGTTTGGCACATGAATATAATATGTATGCGCCATTAAATAAAATACTCGTAGATATGGTGCATCAGGTTGAAAGAAGTAAAGTGTTTTATACTAAAAATATTTTGATGGAAAAAGTTAAGGAGTTTATTGCCTAAAATGGATGAAGTAAAAACCCCTTTTCCTAAAATAAAACTTACCGTTACGGGAGTTTTTGGGGAGTGCTACCATGGATATAAGATTGGTGATGAAATTATTTTAGAGGATTTTACGCATGGGCCGAAACATTTTTGCCTTGGTTTAGCGCATGCTTTATTTCCGGTAATTTACGCTTTAAGTTTTGGTGCAAAATTTGGCTTTCGTGATAATCAGCGTTCTTTGTTGGTTACTTGTCCCGACGGAGGAAAATTAGAATTTAAGGCTGAAATTTTAGATCAACAAGGTAAACTTGAAATTATTCCGCGCGACCTTGAGCATAAAGGGCCCAATCCGAAAAAGATGGTTCTGGAAGTAGCTCAAGCCAATGGAAAATGTACTTTTGGTTATAAGATTGGCGATAAGTGGGAGACGGTTGGTTTAAAATGTATTCCCGGATTTTGCGGGGCAGCTTTTCATACTGCTTTTCCTGCCTTGTTTGCTTTAAATTTTGGAGCTAAATTTCATTTTATGAATAATCCAGATGCAATTGATACAGTCACTTGCCCGGATGGGGGGAATATTGTTTTTAAAGTGACTAGAGTCGAAATAAAAATAGGCTCGCAATGACGAAATGGAGAATGAAGTGGCTAAACGCAGAGTAGTAATTACTGGGATTGGGGTTATTTCACCTAATGGCATTGGGAAAAAGAATGCCTGGGAAGGTTTTTCCAGCGGTAAGTCTGGAGTGCGCTTAGTGGACGGTTTTGATGTCTCAGTTTTTAATACTAAGATTGCCGCTGAGGTAAGGGATTTTGATCCTTTTAAATTAGGGTTGACTCATGATGAGGCAATGCGCATGGATCGTTATGTACAATTTGGCGTAACTGCCGGGAAAATGGCAGTTGAGGATAGTAAGCTAAATTTTTCCATAGAGGATCCGCGGCGTATCGGAGTTTGTTTAGCCAATGCTATTTGTGGAACAAAATATATGGAAGAAGAGTTTGCTTTGGTTACTGACGACGGGAAGAAACCTATCGATCCGAGTTTAGTGCGGCCGGATTTATATGATGCCGCGATGTTTAATACTCCTTCGATTGAGCTTAGTGCGCGATATGGTTTAAAGGGAAGCTGTAATACTATTTCTACCGGATGCACCGCTGGCACGGATTCATTAGGGTTTGGTTTAGAGGCGATTCAAGATGGCGAGCAAGAGATAATGATTTGCGGAGCAGCAGAGGCACCGTTGACTCCGATTACTTTTGGGGCATTTGATGTGGTTAATGTTTTATCGGTGCAAAACGAATTTCCGCAAAAAGCCTCGCGTCCTTTTGATAATAAAAGAGATGGCTTTGTTTTGGGGGAGGGCGCGGGAATTTTAGTTTTAGAAGAATTAAACCATGCTTTAAAACGTAATGCTCCAATTTATTGCGAGGTTTTAGGTTTTGGCACCAGTTGCAATGCATTCCATATGACGGATCTTCCTTCGGATGGCCGGGCGATGGAAACTTGTATTGCTTTGGCTTTAAAAGATTCCGCGGTAATGCCGTCAGAGATTGATTATATTAATGCGCATGGCTCAAGTACGCGGATGAATGATATTTTTGAAAGCACTGCCTATAAAGCCATCTTTGGTGATTATGCTTATAAATTACCAATTAGTTCATTTAAATCTATGATTGGGCATCCTTTGGCCGCGGCTAATGCCATTGAGATGACGATTGCCAGCATGATCTTTGAGAAAAATATTCTGCCGCCGACTATAAATCAGGAAGAGAAAGATCCGCAATGTGACTTGTATTATATTCCTAATCAAGCGATACAGAAAAAAGTAAATATTATTTTAAAAACTAGCAGTGGTTTTTCAGGGATACATTCGTCATTAGTATTAAAACGATTTAAGGAGTAGTGGGGGTTTAAACCCTCACTACAGCTGTGGATAACTTAAGATGATGGAAAAAATAGCAATTACCGGGATTGGCGTGGTCAGCCCATCAGGAATCGGCAAGCGGCAATTCTGGGCTAATATTAAAAGTGGGCGTTCATTTATTAAAAAGATTACGCGTTTTGATGCGCATCTTTATCCGGCGCATATTGCCGGGCAAATTGATGATTTGGAAAAATATAGCCATATATCTGAAAGGCTGCTGAAGAAGATTGATGCTTTTAGCCATATGGCGCTGGTGGCGGCAGAGCTGGCATTGCAGGATGCCGGCATTGAGATTAAAAATGAAGATCCGAATTTAGTGGGGATTTTTTTAGGTAACGCCATTGGCGGCTGGCTTTATGCTGAAACGGAATTAAGAGATTTATATTTAGAAGGACGGGAAGGGGTTTCTCCTTATATGGCCAGTGCCTGGTTTCCGGCGGCTCCTCAAGGCCAAGTTTCGATTTATTATGGTATTAAAGGATTTTCTAAAACAATTGTTAGTGATCGTGCCAGTTCTTTGATGGCCTTAGGTTATGCCCGGAAGGTTTTGGCAAAGAATAAATTAAATATGATTTTAGGCGGGGGGATGGAAGCGCCGGTTACTCCTTATGCCTTATTATGTTGTAATACTTACGGGGCGCTTTCTAAAAACAATCAGGATCCTGGGGGGGCTTATCGGCCATTTGATCAAAATCGTAGTGGTTTTGTGATTGGAGAAGGCGCCGGGATTGTGGTTATGGAAAGTATTCAGCGTGCCAAGGGCCGGGGGGCGAATATTTTAGGTTTAATTAGCGGCTATGGCACTTCTTGTGATGGAGTGGATCGCATTAATTGCGCTAACGATGGGAAAGAATTGGCGCGGGCAATTAAAATGGCGCTAGATGAAGCTAAAGCAAATCCTGAAGAAATTGATTATATTAGTTTAGATGGTTTAGCTGTGGGCCTTTGGGATGATTCTGAAATTAAAGCTTTAAAATTAGTTTTTGGAGAAAACCTAAAAAATATTCCCTTAAGTTGCCCAAAATCTATGTTTGGAAATTTACTTGGGGCTTCCGGGGTGTTGGATATGATTATTGCGCTTTTAACTATGGAACATAGCTTAGTTCCTCCAACCTTGAATTTGGAAAAGCCGGCTTTAAGTAGTTTAAATTATGTGGCTAAAGAATCTAGGGAGCATAAGGTAAATAAATCTTTGATTATTTCTCGCGGAAGAGGTGGGATTAATTCGGTTTTGGTAGTTGAAAAAGTATAAATTTAGCGTCATTGCGAGGAAGGAGCGAAGCGACTGACGAAGCAATCCCTAAAAAACGAGATTGCTTCGGGCACTTCGTGCCCTCGCAATGACTCAATTTAAAACGGAGGATAAAATGAAAATATTATTTGTTATGCCAAAAGTTGGTGCCTGGGCAACACATGGGACACATCGTTCGCCGAATCAGTTATATGCGCATTGGGCAGCTTATGTTCGCCAAAGAGGATATGGCGATGTCGCGGTGCTCGATGGTAAAGCTGATCAGATACCCATGGATCAATTGATTCAACAGGTAAAAACTATGAATCCCGATATTGTGGTTATGGGTGAGCAGTTGCATGGTTATGGCGGATACGGGGTGCTGCGACATTTTAAGGATGCGGCGATTGGAATTAAAAAAGCGTTACCTAGAACAAAGATAATTCTCGGTGGGTTATGGTACTCGGCGATGCCGGTGCCGACATTAGAAGAGATTCCGGAAGTTGATTTTATCGTGATGGGAGAAGAGGAATCTTTCGGAGATTTAATTGAAGCGATCGATAAAAATAAACCGCTTAAAGATGTGGGTGGAGTAACTAGCCGCATTAATGGAGAAATTGTGATGGGTCCGCATAAGCCTTTGATGGAAGATTTAGATAAACTTCCTTTACCGGCCTATGATTTATTTCCGATGGATAAATATGTCGGCCATACTTATTGGAAACCCTTTGTGGATATGGTTACTTCAAGAGGATGTCCTTCCGCGTGTACTTTTTGTTATGAATGGGATCAGTTTGATCCGCGTTCACCTTCAGATTTTTTGAAATGGCGCGCTAAGTCTCCGGAAAGAGTGATGGAGGAGCTAAATCTTTTGCATCGAAAATATGGGGTTAAAGTGGTGGTGATTCAGGATGATAATTTTAATGTTGACCCGGAAAGAGTGCGCAAGTTCTGTGAACTCAAAAAGGCATCAAATAATCCGATCAAGTGGGTATCTTTGGGGAGAGCGACTGACTGGGTTAACTGTGAGTCGATTTTACCCCTGATGAAGGAAAATGGTTTAATTATGGGGGTTTTTGGGATTGAGGTTACCACTCAGTCGGAGCTTAAAAGAATTGCTAAGGGCATTACCATTGATCAAATTAAGAAAACTATCGATATGTTCCGTAGGAATGATATCGCGATTGTTGCCGACATTATGATGGGTTTTGATTATGATACGGAAGAGATTATTAAGCAGCGTTTTGAATTTACCGATCAGGTTGATCCGGATATTCTTTGGGTGGGCTATGTTACACCCGCCCCGAATTCCCCGATGTGGAGAATTGCTTTAAAGAAAAATTGGATTGATGTTAAAAAGGTGGATTTTAGCCAATGGGATTTTCTTCATCCGGTAATTCCTACGGATTATTTGACTACTGAAGATCTTGGCCGTTTGGGTTCTTGGTGTATGCGTGAATTTTTCTCTAAGCCTGGCCGCATAAATAGAATTATGGAAAGTAATTTTGATCCGTTGGCGAAGCTTTGTTTTCAGGATGTGATGGCTGGAGTTGGGAAATGGGAAGCAGCCGCAACTAAAGGGGAAGTACAAATATAAAATTTACGGGTCCTGTCTTGGGTATTTTCTAGCGCGGACGCGCTGCGAAAACACCCAAGCCACCCGTAAATATTAATTATACTGGAGGGGTAAATGGATATAAAGCTTAAAATAAAAGAAGTATTAGCGAATTTATTAAAAGTAAAGATCGAGGAGCTCAAGGACGATGCTTCCTTAATTAATAGTATCGGCGTAGATTCTACGGAAATGGTAGAGTCGGTAATTGCTTTGGAGAAATCTTTTGGGGTTAAGCTCAGCCCGAAAGAGATTACGAAGAACTCGACAATTATTGATATTGCCAATAACATTCAATCAAAATTAAATAAATAAAGTTATCCACAGCTGTAGTGGGGGTTTAAACCCTCACTACATGAAGGAAAAGGGGAGCTAAAAGGGTGAAAATCATTGATTTAAGCTTACCAATCGATGAGAAGGCTTTTGAAGTGCATAAGGTGGATATTGAGCGGATTACTCATAAAGCCGGGGTGGAAAAATTTAACCGGGTGATTATGGGCAAGACTTTTTTAGGTAAAATTAAATACGTTTTAGGACAGCGCATCGTGAAGAAAGAGCAGCTACCCGATGAAGAGTTTCTGTCTCTAGAGATTGTGCATGCGCCGGTGCACATCGGCACACACCTGGATTATTCTTTTCATTATGGCTCAAAATCGGAAAATCGTCCGTCTAAAACCGCGGATGAGATTCCGTTAGAATATTGTTATCAGAATGGCGTTAAATTAGATTTAAGAGATAAACAGCCTAATGAAGTAATTAAGGTCGAGGATATTGAGCGGGCATTAAATAAAATTAATTATCAGCTTAAACCCTTAGATATCGTTTTATTGCATACCGGAGCGGATAAATTATATGGTGGACCAAAATATTTCTCAGACTATCCGGGGGTTGATCCTCTAGCGATAGAATATCTTCTAGGTAAAGGAATTAAGATTTTTGGCGTAGATACGATGGGGATCGACCGGCCGCATAGATTTATGCTTAGTGAATTTCTTAAGACCAAAGATCCAAAGACATTTTATCCGGCGCATTTTTATGGGCGAAAAAAAGAATTTATTCATATTGAGAGGCTGGCGAATTTAGAGAAATTGCCGGGTTCTGGATTTAAAATTATTTGTTTTCCAATACGTATTAAGAATACCGGAGCAGCTTGGGCTAGGGTGGTAGCTCTTTTAGATTAATAGTTGTAGATTTCCGTCTTTTGCTTCGTGCCGAAGCAAAAGACAGAAAGCTAAGATTAGGAGGACTAAATGGGTCACACAGTTAACTCGATAATTATTAATGCGCCGTATGATTTAGTTTTTGACATTTCCAATGATATTATCCGTTGGACGGAATTATTTGGTACGGAATATAAAAAATCCGAAGTGGTAAAAAAGGAAACCAATAAAATCACTTTTCGTTTAACGGATGAAGATGATAAATCCTGGCAATCCTGGAGGCTGCTTTTTAAGGATAAGAATTTTGCTTATGCTGAAAGGGAGGAGCCGAAATTCCCTTTTAAGTTCATGAAGATTATCTGGCTTTATACCGTTAAGCCGGAAGGTATCGAGATGACCTGGATTCAGCATTTTGAAATGGATGCAAAAGCTAAATTTAATGATACTCAAATTGAAGGTTTCATTAATGAAGGCTCGCAGCATAATCTAAAGATCTTTAAAGAGATTATTGAAAAAGCAGCGCAGAAGTGAAAAAGATTACCTTTAGTATTCTTTGTTTAGAAGGAGCGGTTTTATCATTTAATGTTGCCGCTGCTGCAGCCTTAATTCCGTCGATTGCTACGGAATTTGCTCTTTCTCAATTTGTCGTGGGTAAAATTGTTTGGTTGTATATGCTTCCCTATGGCCTGGCAGCATTTTTTTATGGGCCGCTGGTACGTGCCTTTGATGCCCGCAGAGTAGAATTAGTTTGTATATTTTTATTTTCCTTAGCCAACTTGATGGCCGGGTTAGCGCAAAATATTACCATACTTTTTATGGCCAGGTTTTTGATGGGCCTTTTCGGCGCTTCGGTTATTCCTTTGGGGCTAATTTTGATCGCTAAACGTGTAAGTCAAAATAGGCGTGGAGGTTATATTGGTGTATTTTTTGGTTCTACCTTCATTGCTTCTTTATTGGGTTTGTTTCTAAGCGGGATTATTTCCTGGCGCTTGATTTTTATTATTCCGGCATTTTTAGGATTGATTCTTTGGATTCTTATGTATATCCATCTGCCGAGTTTTAAAGAGGATTTAGGGATTTTTAGATTTGGATATTTTACTGCGTTGAGTGATAAAAAAGTAATTAGAATTTTTATTTATATTTTCTTAATTAGCATGATTTATCATGCGGTGCAACAATGGTTAGGAGTTTATCTTTCTACCCGGCTTTTTTTAAATCAGTTTACGATTAGCATGCTGATTACTTTGACCAGTTTTAGTGGGATATTTGGCGAATTTTTTGGCGGTCATCTGGCCGATAGGATAGGCCGGCCCCGGGTGGTAACGCTGGGTATTTTTGCCATGGTGCTGTGTATTTTTTTACTTTTATTAAAATTGCCGATAGCTTTATTGGGCTTAGTGATGGTTATTTGGGGCTTAGGTTGGACTTTTAATCACGTAGGTTTAGCGACGATGTTAACAGATCTACCGGCAGAATTTTTAAATGAAGCGGCGAGTTTAAATAGCGGGGTGCGTTTTATCGCTGGGGGTTTGGGGGTAAGTTTAGGCGGCTTGTTAATGCATAAAAGTTTTAATTTAGGTTTTATGGTTTTAGGTAGCGCGCTTTTATTATTGCTATTTTCAGGTAAGGTTTTTAAATTAGGAGGCTCACATGAGTGATTTAAAAGGTAAAGTTGCTATTGTTACCGGAGCTAGTCGTGGGATTGGTAAAGCACTGGCTTGCACCGCGGCGAGTTTAGGAATAAATTTGGCAATTGCTGCCCGTGGTGAAGGGCCGTTACAAGAAACAGCTGATGAAATTAGACAAAAATATAAGGTAGAGGTTTTAGTTGTTCCCACAGATGTAATAAAGTTAGAAGATTTAGAAAATTTAGCCAATAAAACTAAAGAAAAATTTGGCAAGGTGGATATCTTAATTAACTGTGCCGGAGTATCGAGTCAATCTCCGTTTGAAAAACAGTCGATTGAGGATTTTGAAAAGTTAGCGCATACGAATTATTTAGGCTATGTGCGCCTGATCCGATTAGTAATTAATGACATGATTAATCAAAAATCCGGAGCGATTATTAATATTGTTTCCGGTTCAACTCTGGTCGATCCAGTGCCGAGAAATTTTATTGTTTATAGTTCGCTTAAAGTGGGTTTGCGGGCTTTTTCCAAAGGATTGTTCTGGGAGCTGCGTGATCATGGAATTAAGGTCACCTCTATTTTGCCCGGGGTAACCGACACAGACCTTACGGGTAAACTTAGAGATATTACTGCTGATACTTCGCGTTTAATGGGTACGCAGGCGATAGAAGATGCGGTACGTTTTGCTTTAACCGTGCCGGCGAATGTTTGCCCTTTGGAGATTTCCGTAATTAATCAACAGACACCCTGGATTGCTCCGGTAATACCATTTAAACAGCAGCATCCGGGAAAATAGAGGGAGAAAAATGAAAAAAATATTTTTTATGTTGGTAATGGTAGGTTTATTTGCAACCGAAACTTGTTTGGCTGAGGGCAATAATTTATTGCTCGATGATTTTGAGGTTTCAATATCCGGCGGGCCAGAGGGGACAGTAGATTTTGGCGCAGGCAATGGCTCGACGGTGACGGTAACATCAGCTACTGATATTAAGAATAGTGGTAATCAGGCATTAAAGGTAGTTTATGATGCAGTTCCGGGCGGATATATTTATGTAGCCCGTGGAAGCGGGCTGGATGCTAAAAATGCCAATTGGTCGCTTAAACCTGCGGATATTAAGTGGGAGGATTATAGCGCTGTATCGTTTTATGTTTATGGCACTGATTCTAAGGGAAAAATCGCTTTTGATATAAAAGATAATGGCGGTGAAATCTGGCGTTTTATAGTTGATGATGATTTTACCGGCTGGAAGAGGATCGTTTGCAGTTTTGATAAATTTATCGTACGTGATGACTGGCAGCTCGATGGTGCAGATAAAAACGGACAGCTTGATTTTCCGGTTAAGATCTTTCAATTTGAGCCGCTACCTGGATCCAAGGGGACACTTTATTTTGATACAGTGGAGTTAGTTAAAAAATAGGTTTTTTAAGAAAGGCCAATCTATGAATAATCAAGATGTTAAGAATTTAAAAAAACGTTATTTTATTTGGTTGTATAAAACGACCAAAGAGGCGTTTGATAAGTTTGAGCGTAAGTTTACCCAGACGGAAATTGATAAGGATATTTTACAGGAAATTGAAATTATGCTGATGGGTTCTTTCCTGCCGCATGAAAAAGTTGAACTGGAGAAGTTGGTGAATAATTTTAAGGAGTATATTTCCGGGAAAGAAAAGGTTTGTTTAGAATTAAAATATCAGGGGCTAAGAACAAACCCTGAGTTTATTTTTTTAGATGCTAAGCTTAGTGCGATTGAGAAAATAATTATTAAAGAGCTTGGCCGCCGGGGGCTAGAAGAGATTAAAGCGCTTTATGAAAA
>CAYHRM010000009.1:0-19153 GCA_964359035.1 uncultured Planctomycetales bacterium | reverse complement strand
CTTTAGAAGTAATCATGCAACCTGCATGAGGTCAAACTCGCTGAAAAATTCCGCATTGCCTTTTAAATTAAAGATTAACTTCCAATCAACAGTTCTTAACGCAACCTGAGTTCGCAACCACTTGTCAAAACTTAAAAAATCAGGAGTATTTTGGATAACTTCACTAAAAGCATACGGAAAATTAAAATTTCTCCCTTTAATCAATGGTAATAAACTATTCCCTTCAAATGACTTTAATTTTTTAATATTTAAAAAATCACAAACAGTAGGAAGTATATCGATATGTTGAACTTGTTTAAGAATTGTTTTATTTTTAAACAAGTTATTGGGAGAAGAAATTATTAAAGGAACTCTGATTACAGCATCCCAGAGAAGCCCACCGTGAATAAAATAAACGGCGTCGTGTTCCCCCATTTCTTCTCCGTGATCAGCGGTAAAAATTAATACTGTATTTTTATATAAGTCTAGTTTATTTAATCCTTCCAAAAGAATGCCAATCTGATTATCAACATAACTAATTACTTGATCATATTTAGAGATATAATTTTCTATCGTTTTTTTTGACATTTTATTTTTAAAATTATCTTCTTCAGAAACACCTATTAAATTATGGTGAGTATCCATATAATGCATCCAAAGAAAAAATTTTTTGTTTTTATCATTTTTTATCCAACGGAGCGCTTCTTGTGTAATTTCCTCCCCTTTAACAGGAATATCCTTAAATTTATCAAATCCTAAATTAAAATTTCTTAACCCTCCATGCCCACTAATAAATCCCGTACGATACTCTTCATTCCTTAATAAATAGGGTAAGGTTAAAGTTAAATTAGAAAAAGATTGATCATAAAAATATACTTTGTGTGTACGCGGATACAGCGAGGTAATCAAAGAATGCATCGACGGCCATGTCCAAGAAGCCTGAGCAATAGCTTGTTTAAAAATCACTCCTTGCCTAGCAAGTTTGTCAATATTTGGAGAGGTATTACGCGAATACCCATAACAACTTAAATGATCCAGTCTTAAGGAATCTACGGTAATTAATACTACATTCAGGGAGTAGTTTTCTTGCGTTTTTGACCGTAAAATAAATACCCCAATAAACAATAAAATTAAGATAACTATAATTGCCCAAAATTTATTTTTCATATTAAAATTAATTTTTATTTATTGTAAATATCCTAAAGATCTTAACCTATCTTTTGTTCCCTGATTAAGAGTTTTGAACAAAGGCATTACTTTCGATTTATTGCGTTTTCGCCAAACCTCTAATTCTTTTAAAAAAAACTCAAATTTTGCTTTTTCGGGTACTGCTAGATCAATTAACTCTCCGGGATCATTCTTTAAATTATAAAGTTCACAACCTTCTTCTGTTGGGTAGAGATTACAAATAAGCTTCCAATTATTTGATCTAATTGAATATCTTGTAAAAACCCAGGCTCCATCTTTTCTATCCCCTACTCGCTCGTAGTGTTCGCTAAATGCTGGTCGTAAAATATTTTTTCTACCGCTAATGATTGGTAATAGGCTTTGGCCTTCAAAAGAAAGAGGCTGTTTAATCTTAAGGATATCACAAACCGAGGGAGCAATATCAATATGCTGCACTTGATCAGGTTCTCTAAAATTACCGGGAAGACTATTCTTCCAAACCATAATCAAAGGTACCCGAATCAACGGATCCCATAAAAAACCCCCGTGATTAAAACAAATGCCATGTTCACACATTTCTTCGCCATGGTCGGCAGAAATAATAATTAAAGTATTATTATCTATACGCAATTTTCTTAATTCAGCGATAATTATTCCAATCTGCTGATCAATACGCGCTATCGCCAAATCATAATTATTAATATTCTCTGTTTTTTCGAAAGCACTCAAAGAACTAGCTTGATCCTTGCCAATTTTATTAAAATGATCGTGCACATCCATATAATGCATCCAAAGAAAAAATTTTCTTTTATAATTTTTATTTAAAAATTTTAACGCGTATTCATTAACCTGAATTGCATTAATAAGATCATCATTTGTCGTCCATTCATCAAAACCCCCTGCTAATCCTAAAATTTCAGAAAGCGTCTGATTATGCCCACTACAAAAAAAACTATAATAACCGTAAGGTTTTAAAATCTTAGCAAGGGTTAAAATTCTCGCAGGCAAGGTTGCATCCCAAGTACGTATTCCGTGAGTAGACGGATACATAGAAGTTACAAGACTGGCCATCGATGGCACTGTCCAAGAAGCCTGGGCAATGGCCTGCGTAAAAATCACTCCTTGCCTAGCAAGTTTGTCAATATTGGGGGAGGTATTACGCGAATACCCATAACAACTTAAATGATCCGGTCTTAAGGAATCTACGGTAATCAGCAATATATTGGGGGAAGGCTTACTTTGAATTTTTAACCATAAACCTAAAGTTCCCAAGATCAAAACAATTAAAATAATTATTTTAGATTTATTTTTCATGCACCAATACCTTTCAATTAAGACATTAGTATAACCTAAAATCCTTTATTGTGCCCTATATTTATTATGTTATACTAAATAATTATTACACTGGCTAAAATAAACATGACCAAAAATAATAACGATTATTTAACGGCGCTAGAAACAAAAAGTATTTATATTATACGAGAGGCCTATTACAAATACCATAATAAATTAGCTTTATTATGGAGCATGGGCAAAGATTCCACCGCCTTACTTCATTTAGTACGCAAAGCCTTCTTTGGAAAAGTCCCTTTTCCGGTTATTCATATTGACACCTCATTTAAATTTAAAGAGATATACGAATTTAGAGATCAACTGGCAAAAAAATTCAACCTTAATTTAATTATTGCCAAGAATAATCTTGCCTTGAGTAAAAAAATGTCTCCGGAAAAAGGTAGATATTTGTGCTGTCAGGCCCTTAAAACTCAGGCCTTAAAGTTAGCCACTCGCCGAGACCATTTAAAGGCATTTCTAGTTGCTATCCGCCGAGACGAACATTTAATCCGGGCCAAAGAAAGAATATTCTCCCAACGAGATAAAAATTTTAAATGGAACTGGCGCAATCCTTCCCTAGAAATGTGGACAGAATATTCTGAAGCCAGCGTGAATAAATCCAGTCATTTAAGAGTCCATCCTCTACTGGGTTGGCGAGAGATTGATGTCTGGCGATATACAAAAAAAGAAAAATTACCGGTAGTAAATTTATATTTCTCCAAAAAAGGAAGCCGCTACCGCAGTATTGGATGTAAATGCTGCTGCCAGTCAATCCCGTCATTAGCTTCGAATATAAACAAAATCATTGCTGAGCTTAACACCACAAAAATTGCAGAACGAAGCGGCCGTTGTCAGGACAAAGAAAAAACCTATATGATGCAAAAACTACGCTCTTTAGGTTATATGTAAAATATGGCTAATCTTACTAAAATAGTTGTCGCCGGAGATGTGGATTCCGGTAAATCTACCCTGATCGGCCGATACCTTTATGAAAGCGGATCGCTCTCTCAAGGAGCTACCGAAGATATTAAACAGATTTGTAAAAATTTAAATCGTGATTTTGAATTTGCTTATTTACTAGATAGCTTTGAAGAAGAAAGAGAAAAGGAATTAACAATTGATACAACTCAATGTTTCTGCAAGTCGGGAAAAAACAATACTATAGTTTTTATTGATGTTCCGGGCCATCAAGAATTATTAAAAAACATGCTTTCCGGTGCCTCTTACGCCGACACAGCTATTTTAACCATTGATATAAACAAATCTGTTAAAGATCAAACTAAACGACACGCTTTTATCTTAAAATTTCTGGGTATCTCTAAAATTATAACCGTGATCAATAAAATGGACTTAAGCAATTTTAATCAGGCTGCATTTTTAGAAACCAAGGGACAAATTTGGCAAGTTTTTAAAAATTTAGGCATAGAATTTAATGCCTGTGTGCCTATCTGCGCTAATCATGGTGATAATTTATTAAAAAGATCAGAAAAAATGCCCTGGTATAAGGGTAAACTTTTAAACGAAATATTAAATAATACCAAGATTAAAAAAAACTCTAGCAATTTCCGTTTCTTAATTCAAGATCTCTACAAAAATAAAAAAGAACGTATCGCCGCCGGAATCATTATCTCCGGCAAGATAAAAACTAAGGATAGGATAACTATCCTTCCTGCACAAATAGAATCTCAGATAAAAACAATAAAATATTTTGATAAAAATATCCCCGCTGCACAATCCCCCCTGGCAATAGGAATAATTTTAAATAAAGAAAATAACTTAAAACGTGGGCAAATTTTAAGTAATAATCAACTACCGCTAGTGACTAAAACTATCTTTAGTAAAATTATTTGTACACGCGATATTAATCCAAGTACAAGCTTAAATTTTCATTGTACAGTACAAAAAGAAAAAGTTAAGATTGAGCGCGTTGATCATATCTTAAATATGGTAAATCTTTTACCCAAAAAAACTAAAACGCTTAAAAAAAACGAATTGGCACAAATACTTTTGAAAACTACGCATAAAGTTGTAATTGAAAAATATAGCCAGGCTAACAGCCTGGGAAGATTTGTACTGGTCGATAATCAAGAAAGAATTGTTGCAGTAGGAATTATTCTCTAAAAATCATGCTATTAAAATATGTTGATTTAAATCAAGGTTTTATCTTCGCACAAAATACTTCATATCTCTGGGCGTTTTTAGCCTTTATTTTAGGAGGCATCTTGTTATTTTTTAGGAATTTTTTTATTTTTTTTAAACGAATTTTCAAAATCGTTGTTATAATACTTTTAGTATTAATAATTATTGGGGGATTTATTATGCACAGAAAAGTTAATAAAAATAGAGTAATTGTGCTGGGTATTGATGCGCTAGATTACACAATCGCAAAGGATCTGATCAATCAGGGCGAGCTGCCAAACCTTGCTCAACTGGCTTTGAATGGAAACTTTTCTCCCCTAGCCACCACAAACCCCTCAGAATCCGTAGTTGCCTGGAGCAGTTTTGCCACCGGGCTAAATCCGGCGAATCACGGTATATTTGATTTTGTAATGCGTACCCCTGAAGATTATTCTCTTTATTTATCACTTAATGAGATATCCAGCCTTGGCCGCAAACCCGTAACCAAATTATACCGAAAAGGTAAAACACTCTGGAATATTCTATCTAAAGAAAATATTCAAAGCTATTTCTATTTCTGTCCAAACACCTTCCCTGCCGATTCCCTTAAAGGCACCTTGCTCTCCGGCATGGGCACGCCAGATATTTTAGGAAACATGGGTAGCTTTACATTTTATACTTCAAAGCCCCTAACTAAAAATGACGCCAATAGCCGGGGAAAAATCATTCAGATAGAAAAATATCAAAATACAATTAACACCAATCTTTTAGGCCCAAAATTTTTAAAAAATAATTCTACCGAAACACTTAAGATTCCTTTAAAAATTACTTTATCCGCTAAAGAACAAACAATATTTTTAAGCTTCCAAGGGCAAAATATCTCTTTAAAAACCAACCAGTGGAGCCAGTGGCAAAGAATTTCCTTTAGCGTCAGCCCGCTTAAAAAATTACATGGCATAATTAAATTTTACCTTAAATCTATTGCTCCAGATTTTCAGTTATATGTCAGTCCAATCAACTTTGACCCGCTTGATCCACCATTTGCGATATCTTATCCTAAAAATTACTCTAAAAAACTAGCTGCAAAAATCGGCTTCTATTATACGCAAGGCATGCCTGCCGATACCTGGGCGCTTTCTGAAAACAGGATCGATGAAAAAGCTTTTCTGGAACATGTGGATGAAATTCTCAACGAAAGAGAGAAAATATTAAAAACAGAATTAAAAAACTTTAAAACCGGATTATTCTTTTTCTATTTTGATACCTTAGATGTAGTTCAACATATGTTTTGGCGTTACACTGACCCACAAAGCCCTCTTTATGAAAAAAATAGCCCTTATAGCCAAGTAATCACTAATTATTATAAAAAAATCGACACAATGATCGGAGAAACTTTAAAAAATACCAGCTCAAATACCCTAATGCTAGTCATCTCTGACCACGGATTTAGTGAATTCAGAGAAGCCGTACATCTTAACCGTTGGCTTTTAGAAAACGGATATTTATCCTTAGAAGAAGGAACAACTGAAGTAAAAGATTTTCTCGAAGGGGTTGATTGGTCAAAAACAAAAGCTTATGCTATCGGATTTGGAGGAATCTATTTAAATAAAATAGGGCGTGAAACTAGGGGGACAGTAACGGAGTCAGAATCACAAGACTTGAAATTAAAAATTAAAACCGAGCTTTTAAAAATAAAAAACTCTAAAAACCAGCCGGTAATTAATAGTGTCTACTTACAAGAAGATGCATTTAAAGGCAAATACAGTGATAACGCCCCAGATCTATTTGTCGGATTTGCTCGAGGTTTCCGGGCATCCTGGCAAACTGCTGTAGGAGGCGTACCCACTACGCTGTTAGAAGATAATAAAAAGAAGTGGAGCGGAGACCATTTAATTGACCCAATTTTAGTACCAGGAGTTATTTTTATTAATAAAAAAATAACCTTAACTAACCCGGCGATCATAGATATTGCTCCAACATTATTGCATATATTCAATCTAGATAAAACAAATAAAACCGACGGTAAATCTCTAATATAAGATACTAAATGAATTTTTTGGTTGGCATTTTAGCTTTTGTAAGTGAATATCTTGATTCCGGCCTCGGCATGGGGTACGGAACTGCACTTACTCCAATTCTAATAATTATTGGATTCGAACCGCTTAAAGTAATTCCAGCCGTACTTATCTCACAATTATTCACAGATATTGCCGCCTGCATATCACATCATAAATTAAAAAATGTGAATTTAAAAATCGGCTCGGCAGATTTTAAGGCAGCTTCACTCTTGGGCGCTCTGGGAGCAGTCGGCGTAACTTGCGCTGTAATTATAGCAATAAAAATTCCTAAAAATATTCTTACGCTTTACATCGGTTCACTTGTATTTATTATGGGCCTTTTAGTTATTTATACCATTAAAAAACCCATGCGATTTTCCTGGCGCAGGCTAATGGGCATTGGACTTTTAGCTTCCTTTAATAAAGGGATTTCAGGAGGGGGATATGGACCCTTAGTAATGGGAGGCCAATTAATTTCCGGATTAAATGTTAAAAACGCGGTTGGCATAACTGCCTTTGCTGAAGCCATAACCTGCTTAGTTGGTTTTATTATATATTTAATCACGGGAAAGCCTATAGACTGGAGATTGGTGGGCCTGCTCACAATTTGCGCAGTAGGAGCTGTTCCCGTGGCTGCATTTACGGTAAAAAAATCCCCCTCAAATGCTCTTAAGCGCTACGTTGGCCTGCTTATGGCAGTCTTAGGTTTATTTACTATTTTAAAAATTTCTTCCGGCAGCTAATCTCTTTAAAAAACATCTTTAAAATCGCTGGATGCATAAATAAAACATAAGCCCAGGCGCATAGATCATATATTAATATCGGGATAATGTGAAAAAACAAACCAAAAAATGTTTCATTTTTTATTATCGTAAGATAACGATTTTTAATTAAAGCATAATGCAACTGGTCGCTAAGAAATTTACGCGCCACAGCCTTATCTATGCCCGAATCAGGCCGAAATGACCCTCCACGCACATGGTAAGCCACGGCACGAGGAATATAATACCCCCGCCAACCACTTTTATTCGCCCGCCAAGAAAGGTCTAGATCCTCATAAAACATTTTAAACCTGGAATCAAAATAATCACCATGTTTCTTTATTTTTTCTAACATTTGCCTGCGATAGAAAGCTGCCGCGCCACTTACGCCAAAAACAAAACCGTTTTTCTCAAATTGCCCTAAATCTAAATTTCCATAACCTCTTTCTTTAGCTGCGCGATATATACTTAAATATAACCCCGCACTATCCAAAATTTCTTTATCTTGACGCAAAAGCTTGCCACTTACCATGCCAATATTTTTCTTAATGCTAAAACCTTTTAATCCCTCTTGAATAAAATTTTTATCTAAAACTACATCATCATTCAAACACAAAACAAACTCTCCACTACTTAGTCCGATACCCCGATTCATTCCGGATGCGTAAAATAAATTCTTCGAACTTGGAAAAACCTTAACCGAGGGGTACCAATCATTAATCTGCTGGATAAAATTAGATTTAAGAGAATTATCAATAACAATAATTTCAAAAGGCGGATGACTCTGAACAAATAGTGAATCTAAGCAGGACCTTAGATAATCTTTTGCTCCGATAGTTACTATAATTACACTGGCAGTCATTTTTATCTAAATTTAGGAAATTTGAATTTGAATTTGAATTTAAAAGCCAAAATCAAGAATCTAGGTAAATCATAAACTAGATATCCGGGCATCATTAATAAAATAATTAACGGATTTTGATTTTTTAATATCATCCTCTGCCGATTACAAAAACTTAAAAACTGCCGAGTGTTTTTATCTGTAGCGGCACTATCTCCATGATGAAAACATTTTATTTCCGGAAGGTATAAACAAACCCAGCCTTTTTTCTGGGCCCTCCAAGACAAATCCACATCCTCAAAAAGAAAAAAGAATCTCTCATCAAAATAACCATAATTATCCTTTATCTGGTCTAGCATTCTGCGCCGATAAAATGCAGCGGCACAACAGGCTCCAAAGATACAGCCAGAAACATCAAATCGTTTTAAATTAAACTCACCCCTACCAATATCATGAAACCTTTTTAACCATGAAACCCCGATTCCGGCAGAATAAATTTTATTTTGCTCTATACTCAATATCTTTGGCTGGATAGAACCTACCTCGAGTGATAGTGTTTCAATTGCGCCTAAAGCTTCTTTAAGAAAATTTTCTCCTAAAACTACATCACAGTCTAAAGCCAGAATCCACTCTGCGCTTGATGCAGCCAAACCTTGATTGCGGGCTTTACTAGCGCCGAGATTAACTTTATTTATAATTATTCTAATTTTTGGGTAATTTTCTTTAACTAAAGCAACAGTGTTATCTCTTGAGGCATTATCAATTAAAATAACTTCCAGATCAGCCCCCTGCTGACTAAAAATAGAGTTTAAACAGGGCCTGATAAAATCAACACTATTATAAGTAGGAATAATTATAGAAATTTTTTCCATTAGAGCTTTCCTATTATTGAATAAAGTTCTTTGCCCAAAATATTAAGTGAGTACTTAAGCTCAATTTCTTTGTTAGCCTGTTGGCCAATAAATTTCCTTAATTGCCGATTAAGAATCAACATTTTCATTTTAGAGATAAATTCACTACGGTCAGCAGCCAATAATCCGGTTTGCCCATCGATAATGATATTACCCGCCTCCCCTATGCGGCTAGCAATCAAAGGTTTGCCCATCGCCATATATTCAAACATCTTCGTCGGGCTCTTAGCCTTATTAAAATAGCTATCCTGAATTAAAGGCAAAAGTCCGATATCGATATCAGATAAGAATCCTGGCATATTAATTGGCTGAATCCAAGGGAAAATCTTAATTCTTTGCGAAAATTTGTTCCCCAAAACAATTTTCTTAAATTCTCCATAATATTTTCCCTCACCAGCAATGTGTAAAAAAATATTACCAAATTCTACGGCTAACTCCGAAAAACAAGACAAAATAAAATTAAGGTTTTCTAGCATCGGCTGATGATAAACTGTACCCATCCAAGAAAAAACTATTTCTTCCTGATCCGGCCTTAGCCTGGGGGAAAAAAGATCCGTATCCACCCCTGTAGGTAAATAATAAATTTTCTTGCTAAAAGGCTCCAGATAATTCTTTAAGAAACTGCTGGCGGCAATACAAATTGCAGAATGTTTAGCTAATTTTCTATAAGCATACTCCATTTTCGAAGATGGAAATAATCCAAAATAATATTTTGGATTTTCCCGGATATTCCAATCATCACAATCAAAGATTAACCTATTCTTTTTTAATAAATTAACTAATAATGGCCCCAGGAGATGATAATTTAACCTTTGCAAAAAAAATATGCTTTTTTTATCTTCTTTTATAAGGCGCTTAAATGCCGAAAAATTATATTTTAATTTTTCCAATAAGCTTAATTCTGTTTCTTCCTCTGCATATTTAGCTCCTAAATTATCCGCAAAGGAAAAAACTTCTGTTTGCACTGCGTATTTATTTAGCTGCCGGGCAAAGCCATGACAGCGCACTCTTGAGCCGGATAGCCTGGATCCTTCGCGTGTAATAAAAATTACTTTCATTTTGGTTTAGTTATTTTATTATAAGCCTGAAGTAAGTTTCTAGCTGTATAGGACCAATTATATTTATGCTCTGCTCTTTTTCGTGCAACCAAGCCTAAATTTTCACGCAGATTGGTATCATTTAATAAAGTAGTAATCCCTTTTGCCAAATCATCATAGTCCCCAGGGGCGGTAAGTATGCCTACCCCACCCAACATCTTGCTTACTTCACCAACATTACTAGCGACGATCGCTTTGCTAGAAGCCATGTATTCAACGATTTTTAGCGGGCTTTTACAACGCGTAACTTCCGTATCTCTAAAAGGCGCCACGCAAACACTGGCGGAAGAAATATAAAAAGGAATCTGATCATGGCTGACTGCTCCAGTAAATATAATCTTATCTTCTAACCCCAAATCATGCACAAGCTGATGTAATTGTTGCTCTAAAAACCCTTCCCCAACAATCATAAATTTTACCCCTGCCTGCTTTAGCAATACAAGATTAGCGGCTTTAATCAGCAACTCTACATATTGGGCCCCATGCAACTGGCCAATATATAAAACAATCTGCTCATTTTTTAATATCTGGTATTTTTCTCTTATCTTATCCGCATTTAATCCTATATTAAATTTATCCAGATCCGCTCCGACAGGCGCATCAAAAATAAATTCCTCTTTTACTCCAAACTTGCTCGTTAATTCTTTTAAATGATTACTGGCACAAGATACTGAATCAGACAATACCGGCAGCCACCGTTCCAATAACTTAAAAGATAAACCAATAAACCTTGATCGCAGATTTCTACCGCAAGACTCATACCATATTTTTTCTTCCCAATCATCCCAATCATAATGTAAAGGTTTTTTATCAATATATGCGGCAATTACCGCAGGAAGCGCGGCATAATAATGGCACTTTTGAAAATGGATAATATCTGCTTCTTCCCCTAAATGAATCAACGTACGAGTATTTCTTAAAAAAGCAGTCACAGACGGTGTTCTATCCAGAGGAATACATTGGATTTTTCCGATAGCCACCGGGACATCTTGTCTACCTAATAAAACCGGAAAATAACAAAGTTTTACCAAGTTATCATGCTTGGCAATCTCCTGAGCCAAACTTAAAATCCTGATCGTCCAGGGTTCAGAGTTATCAAATAAATCATGAGGATGAACCATTAAAATTTTCATATCTTGATTAAGATTTTAAAAAATTACTCTTTCTTCCCCCCTAAAATAATTTTTTTTCTTAAAGCCATTAAGAACCAAAAATATGCAATGTAAAAAAAAATAAAACCCGTGCTTAAAAAAAGTAGTACCCATTTTCCGAGGCTTCTGGTTTTTTTGTAAAACTGACGCTGGCTTGGAAGCGGTTGTATACAGTGCAGAGAATTTTTAAAGTCTAGGATTTTGTTTTCATCATTTACCTGAAGGCTATCAATTAAAAATAATTCTTTACCTTCTTTTATATTTGTCTCCTGAACCTTAATGCCATAAACAACAGCCAGATCGAGAAGCTGCTGAACCCTTTCTTTCCTTATGGCATAAGTATTGCCATCTTTGGTTTGCCATAAATAATGCCAATCATTTTTTGGTAAAGGCTCCAGATTAAAATGCCCGGGATTTTCATATATTTGAGTCCCCGCGATAAGATGCAGAGTATTAATAGATTTAATTGTATCAATATAACTATGATTTTTCTTTACAAAATTTAATGTTTTCTTAAATTCCATCTCTGATTCGCCAGGAAAACCAACTAACAAAAATATTTCTGTTTCTAAGCCTGATTGTTTGGCAGCTTTAAGGTTTTTTGCTGCCACTTGCGGCGAATATGGCTTTTTCATTAGTTTAAGCACCTTCTGCGAACCGCTTTCTACGCCAACCTGAACCTTAAAACAACCCGCTAAGTGCATTTGACGAAATAAATAATCCTGCATTTGCGTACGCGGAGCAATTTGGCCAGACCAATTAACCTTTAAATTATTTTTGATAATCAGTGCGCAAACCTCTTTTAACTGCAAGATATCCCCATTCATTAAATTATCACAAACCGTAAAGGTATCAATCCCATAGTTATTTACCAAAAAGCTTAGCTCTTTTAAAACAACTTCCGGGCTCTTACGCCGATACCCCGCCACCAAGCGATAATTTTTACAAAAGCTACACTGGCCCAAACAACCACGCGACCATTCAACGAGTATGGATTTTTTAGAAAGATACTGTTTTAAATCAAAGTTCCGGTAATCTGGGAAATAGACTTTATCCAATGGATCAATGGGTGAACGGCTTAAGCTTTCCCAGTGGCCATTAATCCTATAGGCAACGCCAGGCAAATTATTATTACTTATTTTTTTTTGCTTTTGTTCAACGATCTCATAAAGAGTCTGCTCACCTTCTCCAACCACGAAATAATCAATTTGACTTGGCAGATTATCCACAAAAAAATTTCTTTGTTCTTCTGTCGAACAGGCAGGCCCGCCTAAAATAATTTTTTTATTTACGTCAAATTTTTTAACTCGCTTTATTACTTCTATCGTCATACGCTCTTTAGGATCCACTACCGAAAAGCCGATTAGCTCCGTCTGATAAGACAAAATCTTCTCAACCGTAAAATTAATCTGATTTTCGAATATTTTGCAGATAACCAAAAAAGTTTTTTCGTTGCTCCAATAATTTTTATTTTCAACATGCCAAAGCATTTTACAATCAAAAGTTGCAGTATTATAAAAATGAATATTAAAATCATATACCTCTGACTTTAAACCCTTATTTCTGATATAAGAATCTAAATAACCCAACCCAATTGGAGGATTTTCTAACCCCCAGGGAGGCAAAGTAATCAAAAGTATATCTGTAACTGTTTTAATTTTTGGAGTTTGCATATCGGTAAAATTCATTTATTTACTTTTTAATCTAAATTGAATATGCTGTTTTTTTACAATTTTATTTTTTAAAATATCTATCTTACTGCTACATTTTTTCGCAGCGATAGAGTCCTGCTGGCAAAAATTAATCATACGCGCATAAAAATTAGACGGTAAATTTTGAAGTTGAATAAAAGTATTTCTATCTTTATAATTATCTTGACATAAATTTATAATCGGTAAATTTGTCTTTGGGACAAGCCTTATCCGATTAGTTTCTAAAAAATCTACCTCACTCCATTTTTCCCTGGCCGGAGGCATAATAAAAGACACTTGATTAAGTGCAAATTTATCATACTTATCCGAAAAAATAAAACCTGCTTTTTGCTGATTAATGCTAACATTACCCTTAAAATAAGTTTTTACTGTCCAGGAGACGGATTCTTTATGTAAACTAATTAACCAATCCTGTGATATCGTCAAGTCAAAAAATAATATTTTTACCAGTAGCCAATTACTGCCAGTTTTAATTTTCCATTGCCCTTTAGTGGAATCAAACCATTTATCTTTTATCTCAAAAGATGTATTTAAGCCAATATCACTGGTTAACCTTTGGTCTTTAAAATAAAGATGCGTCATTCTACTATCGGAATCACAGCTAAGCTTAAGTAAACCGGCACAGATAGAAAGCGTAGTGCCAATCTTTTTACCTTGAAATAATTTATTAAAATTAATATCATCCTCATTAACCCGGTTCACCACCACGCAAGGAATATTTAATTCGGAAATTAACGAAAGCATCCTCCTTAAGCGCATTGCACGTGAATGAGGAGAGTTATCCGGTAAAACATAAAATTTCCTATAGTTACACGGGCATGGATTATTTTTAAAAAATATTCTCAAGCGCTCTCTAAATGATTTTTTAAAATATATTCCAAATTTATCTAAATTTTTAATCAATTCGGTATCTTTCATCAAAAAACAGGTAGAAACATTAGTAATTTCATCAATAAATTCTTTATTTCTTATTACAAAATCATAAGTTTTCTTAAATTCTACCTCAGATTCACCGGGATGGCCGATAATAATATTTATAGCCGTTAAGATACCCGCATTGTGAGTATCCCGAATAACCTGTTGGGCAACGGCAGCATCAAACGTTTTATTCATCTTTTTTAAAACAACATCCGATGCTGATTCTAAGCCATAACATAACCTAAGGCATCCAGAATCTTTCATTTTTTTCAAAAGCTGCGGGTACATCTCTTTTCTAACGGCCGCATAAGAACCCCAGGAAATATTTAATCCTTCATTTATAATTAAATCACAGATTCTCTCCAGCTGCCGTAAATTACCATTACATAATAAATCATTGAACTCAAATTTACAGACTCCCAGCTTCTGCTTATAATATTTCAATTCCTCAAAAACTTTCTCTGCGCTCTTAAACCTAAAAGACCCACTCATTTTATGGTCAATGCAAAAACTGCAACGATTAATACAGCCTCGGCTTATAAGAATAGGCAAAGGCCGGTACTCTGAACCAAAACTATATTCATTCAAATCAAACTCTGAAAAATCAACTAAAGGAATTTCATCAATATTTTTTAAAGGATTAGGATTATTAAAGAAATGGTAATCCTTTTTAAAGCAAGCCATAGTCCCGGGGATACCAATTAGATCAGCTAAGCTTCTATTTTTTTCAAAACGCCAGATAACTTCTAATAACGGCAACTCTCCTTCTCCAATTACAAAAACATCAATCAGCCTCTCCGGATCAATCTCTTGATTGTCCCAAAAAACTCCCGGGCCTCCCAGTATAATAATTCGGGAGGCATCCCTAGCTTTAATCTGATGTGCTATATATACCGCAACATTTATACTCGCAATGGTCGTAGATAATCCAATCATTTCTACTTTTGAGTTAATTATTTCATCCACAAAACTATTTATTTCTTCACTAAATTCAACGCAAAAATTTTTCCCTAGTTCTAAAGAAGTAAAATTACTTATTGTAGAAATCTCCCAAAAATATTTTTTTTGTGCTTGTGATTTATTAAATAATTTAACATTTAAATCTATAATTTTAGCCTTAATCCCTTGAGATCTTAAAAAAGTACTCAAATACGCTAACCCCAAAGGAGGCATCTTTGTTTGCCATGGAGGCACCATAACTAAAGCAACCTTAAGCGGCTCTGAATTAGTTGCCAAACTATCCTTCTGAATAATCGCTTCTTCGCATCTTTTACAAATAAAATTATTATCCGAATCACTTTTACCGTCTCTTTTATCCCTTAACTGAGCATATTTCTGTGAATTCCAAATTTCATGAATACTTTGATTATTTACATTCCCTAAAATTACTTCTCTTCTCCAATCCATACAACAAAGAACGACATCTCCATTTTCAACAATATGAATCATTTCATTAGCCCAAATTGATCTACAGCCGGAAATCCTGGAGTTAAATGTTTGCGCCATCGAAGTAACATTCCCTGCACGGCTAATAGGAGCTTCAAAAGAACTAATCCGGCTAATCCCCTGGCCTTTCCAAAAATTAACTGCTTCATCAGCCTCCCGCGCAGTCATATACTTATGCTTTAAGAATGTTATCATGACAAAATTGTCCAGATCTCTTTTAGTTTTAGCCTTTTGAATAAAATTTAAAACGCGCGGAAAAACAGTATCATAATCTAAGCCCATAGCAGATTCTACACTCTGTTTTTTTATACCGTGCATACTAATACCAATCCAGTCCAGCTTAGAGGCAATCAGGCGATCCTGCATTTCATCAAGCAATAACGATCCATTTGTCAAAATGTGCACACTGGCCCAAGGAACCTTTTCTTTTGCATAATTTATCCGTTCAATAATATGCACATCCGTCAACGGTTCGTTATTCAAATACAAAATTATACTCTCTATACCCCGGTGAGCCTGGCATTCATTAATAATTTTCTTATATAGCACTTCCTCCATCGTCTTAGGAGGGAATAAATGCTTAACCTCTTGATTCGGACAAAAAAAACAGTTTACATTACAAAATGAAGTCGTTTGAATAGAAAGATACCTGGGGAATATTAGATTATTTTCCATCTAATTTTTGATGAATTTCTTCATTATGCATAAGATTATCACACATTTTAAGGCAGCCAATTTCTGTAAAATAAGGCTCTGTTTTTAATAAATACTTAGCTTTACTTCTAAATTCAGTATACCGTGGGCTAAACCAAATATCTTTAAAATCTACGTTGTTTATGTTACCCATTTGTTTGTTGACTCCTCGGCAACAAGGAGCAATGTTTCCGTCAGCTAATACCCTAGTAAAAATCCAACCCGCATAACAGGGGATACGATTTATCCGCTGTGCGTCATAATTTTCCATTAATGCATTATTTTCTTTTAAACGTGAGATAAACCCATCAAAATAATCTAGCTTAATTCTCTTTTCTTGCGGTAGATTTTCCCAAAGCCGCATAATTTCTTCTGCTTGTCGTAAAACAACCCGCTTCTCTTCTTTAGTCAATAATAGGCTTTGTGTTCCTTCTAAAGAATCGAGTAAAGTAAAATATACTCCGTCGGCCTTCATCGTCAGGGCAAATTTAAACATTTCTACTAACTCTAAATAATTTAAATTACAAATAACATTACACAAGGTGACCTGGGGCTTATCTTTTTTTTCTGCTGATAAAAATATAAGATTTTCTTTTATTTTTTCAAAAACCCCCTTTAGAGTATCCGGGTGAGTTTTCTGATAAACATTTTGATTAGCCGCCCAAAGGCTGATGGCCAATTCATCAACTTTTAAACGTATCAAATCCTTTATTTTTTCTTTATCCAGTAATGTAAAATTGGTAGTAATACAACAGGTCAAGTTTTTAGATTTTGTATATTCAATTAACGGCAGAATATCCGGATGCATAAAAGGTTCTCCTCCGCCGGTGAAACGGATCCTCTGCGTACCCAGTTCCGCTAACCCGAAAATAAGGCGCTTAGCGCTCTGGAAACTTAACTGCTGCTTAAGCATATCTTTATCCGGCTTATCTTTAAGTAATGGAGAATACAGCCAGCAACCGATACATTTTTGATTACAACGATTGGTTAAATCAATCACTACCTGCTCAGGGCCAACAAAAGCCTCCCTGCCGCTTTTAATCCCAGCCAATACTAAATCTCCTTTAGGATAATTTAACTGCTTTTTACAAACAGGAACAAACTTGAATTTAACTATAAATTTTAATACCAATTTCTCAATAAAAGTTAGAGATTTAATTCGATTGTGCATATAAATATTTCTGCCGATATCATCACAGCTTTTATAACAACCGGCTTCTTTAACTAACGGATCATTACCGATTAATCTAAAAAAAGCATCACTTTTTTTATAAGTTAAAGTTTTATTCCGGAAAAAAGCCTGCTTATCGCTATTCCATATTTGCGCAAAATTATCAAAATAAAGATTGCCAACAGGAATCCGATGAGATTTTAAACAAGAATTAATATCGCCATTTGGCAAAATACGCGTAAAACACCAGCCGATATAACAAGGCATCTTATCAATTATATTACGGTCATAAGTAGCCTGAGTTAAATCCATTGATGAAGAAGCCCTGCGTTTAAAAGTATCGAAACGAAATAAAGTAATATTTCCGATTTTACCACTTTCATCCATCATGCTAGATAGCTTATCTATCATTTGTTGAAGTTCTTTAATTTGGCTTGAATTTAAAAGTAATTTTTCAGTTTTTCCGGGAATCGTGTCCACCAAGGTGTACTCCAATGACTCACATCCTGCCCAACGCGCAAAATCAACCATTTTCATTAATTCCTGGTAATTTTCATTAAAAATAACATTATATAATTTTATATAAGGTTTATTTTTTTTAACGGAATTAAGATATTTCAAATTCTCTGCTATCTGCAAAAATGTTTCTTTATTTTTATTAGGATGGGTCTTAGCATAAACCTCAGCCGTCGCTGCCCAAATACTTATGGTTAAGTGATCAACCCCTATATCGATAAGCTTATTTATTTTATCTTTATCCAGTAAAGTAAAATTAGTATTCACATAACAAACAAATCCTTTTTTCTTGGCATAAGCTAAAATATCCATAATCCGAGGATGACAAAACGGCTCTCCTCCACCAGAAAAATATATCTCCCTGGTTCCCAAATGAGAAAGATTATCAATAAGTTCTTTTGCCAACTCAAAAGGAAGCGTACTTTTTTTCTCATCTAGATGTTTCTTTTCTTCAAGTAAAGGAGAATTGCACCAGCAAGCTAGGCAATTATTGTTACAAATATCCGTAAGGTCTATTTGTACATGAAAGGGCCCCTTAAACGCTTTTTGGCCATCAAAAATACCCAAAATATCCAAATAATCACTTAACGGTTTCTGTAAATATAAATGCCTAATTGCTTTCGTAAAAACCTTCTTTATCCCTAAGCTCTGGATTTGATTAAAAAAGTTAATCGCCGGCTTTGGCTTTACACACACATCTAAAGACAACAAGGTATGGATTGATTCTGAATTAAGTTGGCCGCTTTTAATAAATACAAATGTGTGCAAGTGAGGAATAAAACCTTCAGCATAAATTTTAAATCTATGTTTACCTTGTGATATCTTCACCGCCAATAAGCGCGTCCAGCTTAGAAATTCACTATTCCAACCTCCAGTAGAATAAAGAATAACACCTTTGGCTAGCAAAATATCATTAAGGTATAAATCAACCGGCCTCTCCTGATTGTTAGCATAATAAACCCAAATTTCATAATCCCAGGACTCCGGAATACAGGCCTGGTATTCAGCAAAACCAAAACCTTCGCCTCCATCAATAACTATACCTTTACCAAAATTATGCCCGGAAACATTAAGATTACCGGAAAGAAAAGAACCCGCGGGCACTTTAATAATATCCCGTATTTTCAAATGATCATTTATCTTTTTAACCGTGGCTTCCCTGGCCTTATAATTATTATTTTTTAAAATCGTATCTAACATCATATTCGTGCTAACATGGTCGCATGATTTAAAACAATTTATATCTTTAAAATATACCTGTTCTTTAGAAATCGTTTTAGCCT
>CAYHRM010000008.1:0-19817 GCA_964359035.1 uncultured Planctomycetales bacterium | reverse complement strand
CTTACGTCTTGCTCCGGCGCGTTCCTTACGCAAGTAAAGACACCGCCTGCGCTCGACGTAATTCCTTGCACACTTTTGCCGAAAATCTTCTAATTGTGCCTCCAGCAAAAGCCGAAAATTATAAACCTAAAACTCAATTCCCCGGCGTGCTTTGACTCCTTTAGCATAATAATGCTTAACTTCCTTCACTTGGCTCACCAGGTCAGCTAATTTTATTATCTTCGGATGAGCATAACGACCGGTAAGCACTAGCTCGATATTCTTAGGAGCCTGCTTTATTATTTCCAGTAAACCACTTAAAGGAATCAACTTTAATCTTATTGCGACATTAACTTCATCCAGAATAACCAGCCGATACTTTCTTGCGGCAATAACTTCATTTACCCGCTTCAAGCCGGCTAAAGCCATTTGTTGGTCAATTTTTTCAGGTAATTTTTTTATAAAACAACGACGGCCAAACTGCTCAACCTTAATATTTTTAATTTTTTTAAGCGCCTTAATCTCACTATAACAACAGCCTTTAACAAATTGCCCAAGATAAACATTTAACCCGGCTCCGGCAGCTCGCAAGGCCAACCCCAAAGCCGCAGTAGTTTTACCTTTTCCATTTCCGGTATAGACCTGAATCAAGCTGCTACCGCCTTCCAGCCTAAAATACCTAAAGCGCATAAAGCCGAAACAATCAGCCCCGCGCAAATCACCCCGGCCACAATTGCCAAAAAGGCATAACGAAAACGAATCTTAAATAACGAAGCAGCAATCACCCCACTCCAGGCTCCAGTCATTGGCAGTGGTATGGCGACAAAAATCGCCAAACCCAAAGCTTCATATTTTTGAATACTATCAGAATTATTCTTAGTACGCTTGAAAACCCAATCAAAAAAACGTGACCAAATTTTAAACTTCCTTAAAAACTTAGTTACCGGCTCAAAAAGAAAAAGTGCCGGAGCGACAATCAAGCAATTACCCAGAACAGAAAGCCAAAAAGCTTTAGCCAAAGGCATACCGAATGACAATGCCAACGGAATTGCCCCTCTTAATTCAGATATCGGCAAAGCACCGACAATCACAACGATGTAATCTTTAGGCAGTTGTTTTAAATATTGCAAAATAATATTAAACATGCTTGGGAGAGCGTACAAATTCTAGAATCATAAAACGTATAAATCTTAAAGTATCAACCAAAGGATTAATCTGGCTTTTATGGCCAGCATAAATAGTCTTAACCGGAATCGATTCAATTTTAAAACCCAGATGCGCAACCTTAATTAAAACTTCAGATTCAATTTCATATTTAGAAGCTGATAAATCCATCCTAGATAATAGTTCTCTTTTTACCAAACGAAACCCACATTGGGAATCAGGAATATGCTGTTTAACAATTAAAGAAATAAATTTCGACATCAAAAGATTGGTAATCAAGCGCAAAACAGGCATTCCTTTGGTCATCCCCATGCGATTACCAACAATCAACGCGCTGGTTGAATTTTTAGCCTTCTGGATAAAAACCGAAAGATCATCCGGTGAATGCTGCCCATCACCATCCATACTGATTACAGCATCAAAGCCCTGCTTGAGTGCAAAATTATACCCTCTAATTAATGAAGCCCCTTTACCCAGATTCCTCTGATTAGCCAAAACCTTAGCCCCGCAGGCAGTAGCAATCTTTACAGTATCGTCAACTGAACCATCATCAACAATAATTATCTCTAGCTCTAATTTACTAATCTGATTAATTAGGCCAGCAATTGCCCGAGCTTCATTATATGTAGGAATTATTACACAAGTACGCATTATTTATTAGAGATTCAGTTCTCTACCCAAAATTTACGAAAAACATACCACTGTTCCGGATATTTACGAATATAATCCTGGATAATATTTTTATATATACCAATTAAATCCGCTAAATCTTTTGCTTTGTCACCACTAGGCGTAAACTCAATCGGCTTCTCAATCCTCAAAGTAAAGCTATCATCAGGATTTCTAAGCATAAATCCCGGAACAATACTAGCTCCGGTCATCAGGCTCAAGGCTGCCGGGCCTTCAGGAAAATGTGTAGGCTTGCCAAAAAAATCAACAATAATCCCTTTTTCAGAAAAATCCCGATCGCCCACTAAAGCGACCATATGATTATTCCTAATTTCAGTAATACACCCCCTCACCGCTTTACCCATGGCGATAACCTTAACTCCCTTACTATTTCTCTGCGCGTCAAAAAAATTATTAACCTTTTTATTTTTATGCGGCAAAGCCACCGCCCAAAAAGGATAACCCAATTGCGAAATCACTACTCCACCTAACTCCCAATTACCTAAATGTGCCGTTAAAACAACAACCCCTTTGCCGGTAGCCAAAGCCTGATCAAAGTAATGCAAATTTTCTAATTTTATATTTTTATCAATATACTGGCGATTTAATTTTTCAAACCGAAAAAAATCTACAAGATATTTAGCAAAATTACGAAACACCATCCTGCTAATTTTACGTAGTTGATGATGCGATGCTTGAGGAAAAATAATCTTTAGATTAGCTTTTACGCTCCGTCGATCGCGATAAGCAATAACATAATATCCTTGAGCTAAAAAAGCCGCTAAAAAATAAACCCATCTTAACGGAAAAGTTAATGCGAGAAATTGACCAAAACGATAGATATAATAATTAAACACGATTTATAGGCTTAAAAGTAGCTTGGCAATATCCATGCTAGCATTAGGTTTAGCAATTTTTAATCCAGCGGCTCTTAACCGCTCTAATTTTACTTTATTCCTTAACAAATCATCAATAACCTGATAAACCTCTTTAGGCTCATCGACCTTAATTGCTGCCTGCTTTTGGGTCAAAAAATTAGTATTATTTATTTCCTGGCCAGGGATGGGCTTAACAATAACCATCGGTAGCCCCATACTTAAGACCTCAGCCGTAGTAACTCCACCCGGCTTAGATATAATCACCTGAGAAATATGCATTAATTCATGAATATTCTGAATGAAACCAAACAAATAAATTTCTTTCTTATAATGTTTTATTTTTCGTTTCAAGGAACGAAATAATTTCTTATTGGTTCCGGCAACAATCAGCTCCACAAGATCAAACTCGCTTTTTTCTAATGCTTTAACGATCGTTTTAATCGGGCCTAACCCCTGGCCGCCCCCCATAATTAATACCACTGGCTTCTGCGGATTTAATTTTAATTTACCAAAAATCTCTTCATCGCTTAGCTTCTGATTAAATTTATGGTCAAAAGGAATCCCGTAAGACTTAATCTTAACCGGCTTAACTCCCTTTTTCTCTAAACGAACAGAGACCTCCTCTGAAGGAGTTATATAATAATCCACCTCCTCATAAACCCAATAAGAATGCGGAATATAATCCGTAAGCACCGCTATTAACGGTAAATTTGAGTTATAAGTTTTCTTAAAATCCGCCACCATCCCGCAAGGAAACGCCTGAGTACAAACCACTAAATCCGGATTAAAATTATCAAAAAGTTTTTTAAGTTTCGGTGAATTTGATTTATGAATATGCTGCTTAATATTTTCTAACCCCTTAACTACGCTCGGATTGTCATAAAGATAGTCCCAAATCTTAGGGGTACGTTTGATTACCTCCATATAAATCCGATTAATCACTTTTTCTGATATTGGATTAGTATAATTAAAAGCGTTAATATTTAAAATCTCGCTATCCGGATGCAGCTCTCTAATTGCTTTTTCAATTGCCATGGTCGCACTCCGATGGCCAGAAACTTCAGAGATATACATTAAAATTATACGCTTAGGATGCAAGGTCATAATTAAATTTTTCCTTCCTGGCAAAGCTCTAAAAAAGTATCCGTAACCACAGGAGAAAACTGCTGGCCGCTTAAATGTTTGATTTCATTAATTACATCCGCCTTACTCAAGGCTACCCGATATGGCCGGTCGGTACTCATCGCATCAAAAGAATCTGCCACCGTAATTATCGAAGCAACCAAGGGAATCTGCTCGCCTTTTAGCCTTTCAGGATAACCCAGGCCATCAAATCGCTCATGATGATACCTAACTCCTAAAACTGCGCCTTCTAACTCTTTAATCGACTTTAATATATTTACTCCGATCATCGGATGCTCTTTAATCCGATTACGTTCACCCACCGTAAGGCTACTCCTCTTATTCAAGATATGCTCCGGCACACCAATCTTGCCAATATCATGCAAAAGGCTGGAAATATGCAGATTCTCCAAGAATTTACCAGGAAATTTTTTCTTCGATTTGGTTTCCATTCTCTGGGCAATCTCCATACTTAAATCTGTCACCCGGCTCGTATGCCCATGAGTATAACGATCCTTGGCTTCGATCGCTGCGGCCAAAGCAATGGTCGTACGGATAAACAGCTGATGCTTACGATCTAATTCATACTCCAGTTCTTTAAACAGCTGAGCATTCCTAATGGCCATGGCCACATGAGAATTAAGCGCGACAAAAAAATCTAGTTCCTCATCAATAAATCTCTTAGAACTATTTTTTTTACCCAACAATAAAAGCCCTAATAATTCATCCCGAAAATAACTAGGAATACAAACAACTGCATCCAAAAGCTCCATTTGATATAAAACTTGAGCCAATTGCTGTTTAGCTTCTGACTTTAATTTATCACTTTTGAGCATTAATTTGGCTTCACTAAGCAATAACGCCTCTCTGCCAAAAATAAAACTACTTTTATGCTCCCTAAAGAAACGAATTAATACATCATCCTTATCGATATAAACTAAATCCAAAGGAATCTTCTTATGTAATGAGCCCCGAGAAACTGTAAGCAAATAACCTTGTTTTTCTTTATTATGTAAAAAGAAACTAGCGTGGGCGATCTTAGTTTTATTTACAATCATCTGCACGGTCATCTTAATCAATAGGTCCGGATCGTGCACAAAGATCATGTTTCTGGCGGTACCCTCTAATTCTTTTTTATAATCAATGGCCATTTATTTTATAATTTCCCTAAAAGACGATTGCTTGCGCCTAAATTAGAGGTTAACTTAGAGTGAATCCATTTCTCAAGATATTTTTTATGAAAACGCCAATCTGTACCAATCTTAAATGCTGGGATCTTCCCTGCCCGAGCATATTTATGCACCGTGAGCAAGTGTATACTTAAATACTGCGCGACCTCCTTGGCCGTCATAATTTCTTTACTCATTACCATAATTTTCTTTCTTTTTTGACATACCTAAACTTATCTTATATATACTAGAGAAGTTAAACAATGTCAATAAAAATGGCTGGCTAATCGGCAGGCAATAAATCAATCTTACTAACTTTCATTAATCACAGCTAAAATTTGCCCTACATTTACAGTACTACCTTCGCTATACATTATCTCAGAAATTGTTCCCTTGCAGGGACTCGGTAAATTAAAAGTAGTTTTGTCCGTAGTCAATTCCACCAGATCATCATTCTTATTCACCATTTCACCATCCTTAAAAAACCAATATGAAACGGTCGCTTTAGTAATCCCCTCACCCAGCTCCGGCAAAACAACTTTAATCATCGGCGCCCCCCTTATTTTTAGCAGTTTCCTGCAAACTTTCAGAAAAAGTAGGATGTGCAAAAATCATCTCATGAATCTGATTTATAGTTAAACGGGCAGAAATCGCTACAACCAGGGTTGAGATTAATTCCGTCGCCTGCGGGCCGACTATAGATGCACCAATGATCTGGCTATTCTCTTGATTAGTAATAATCTTAACAAATCCTTCAGTTTCATCAATAATCTGGGCCATAGCACTAGCGCGAAAATCAAATTTATACACCTTAATCCGCAGGCCCGCCTTAAGAGTATCATTTTCTTTTACACCCACGCTAGCAATCTGCGGATCAGTAAAAATACAGGCCGGCACAACTAAGTTATCCGCCTTTTGTTTATTACCAGAGACCATGTTCTGTACCGCAATTACCCCCTGATAAGCGGCATAATGAGCCAACATCAGCTTAACCGTACAATCACCAGCCGCATAAATATTATCCAGGCTGCTCTTAAGATAATCATCAACGACTATTTTATTATTATTTAATTTTACCCCTAAATCTTCTAAACCTAATCCTTGCGTATTCGCAACGCGTCCGACACAAACCAGTACTTTAGCATAATCCTCTAAATCAAAAGTAGAGATATCCGCACCGGTAACAACCTTAATTCCTTTTTTCTTAAAAATAACTTCTATCTTTCTGGATACTTCCCTATCCTCCGTTGATAGAAGCAACGGCATCTTTTCCGCAATTGTTACCTGAGTTCCCAGAATAGAAAATAAACTAGCAAATTCACAGCCAATTACACCACCACCAACAAGGAGTAAAGATTTAGGAATCTCAAGCAAAGCTAGCGCCTCATCGCTAGAAATGATCTTTTTTTGATCAAATTTTAACTCCGGTAACGTAAAAGGATAACTTCCAGTAGCAATAAGTATAAATTTGGTATTAATTATGCGGCCATCAACTTTTACTTCCTGCGCAGAAATAATTTGTGCCGAGGAATTAATAAAATCAATCCCCGAAAGCCTACTTTGCATACCTGCAGCAAGCTGGCGAATAATTTTATCTTTTTTTTCTTGGATGGTGGCCCAATTTAGGCGTAAATTATCTAATTCTACTCCGAAATTCGATGATTTTTTGGCCAGTGAAAATATCTTAGCGCAGGCAATTAATGTTTTGGTAGGAATACAACCATAATTCAAACAAGTTCCGCCAATCTGGTGAGAATCAACAAGGCAAACTTTTAAATCCAGTTCTTTAGCTTTTAAAGCAGCGTTAAAACCTGCCCAGCCTGCTCCGATGATCACCAGATCATACATAGGCATTAATTAAGCAAATAGTTGTGTTGCTGTCTGAGCCACAGCTTTAGCAGATTTAGCCAGCTGGGCTAGTTCATCCGGGGAAAGATCTAACTCAATAATCTGTTCAATCCCCTGCTTACCTAAACGGCAAGGAACGCCAAGACAAGAATCTTTAATACCATATTGGCCGTTTAAATAACTACATAAACCAAGTGTGCGTTTTTCATCCTTAACGATCGTTTTAACGATTGAGGCAATTGCCGCTGAAGGAGCAAAAAAAGCACTTCCCGTGCCAAGATTAGCAACAATCTGAGCGCCTCTATTAATTGTACGGCTAACTAAGGAATTAATTTTATCATCACTTATAAACTCATCCAAACTCACGCCTTTAACTTTTGCCAAACCCGGCAAAGGAAGCATGCCTTCACCATGGGCACCCATCACCAACGCCTCAATATCAGTAACCGGTAGATGTAGTTCTTGTGAAATTAAATTAATAAACCTGGCCGTATCTAAACTAATCCCCATACCAAAAAGCTTACTCGGTTTAAATCCAGTAATCTTTAAAGCATAGAAAGTCATAATATCCAAAGGATTGGTGACAATAATTACAATCGCATTCGGCGCTAATTCCTTAATCTTCAAACATACATCTTTTAAAATCTGGGCATTTTTAGCTAATAATTCTTCACGGGTCATCCCGGGTTTACGCGCCAATCCGGCAGTAACTACGACAATATCAGAGCCCTTAACCAAACTGATATCATCACTGCCATTAATACTATAATTACTTTTTAGAAGCGGCCGGGCATCCTCTAAATCCAGAGCCTTACCCAAAGCAAGGCCTTTTACTACATCAATCAACAAAACATCACCGAGGCCATCGGCGGCAATGCGCATGGCGGCTAAACTTCCCACATTTCCCGCACCAATCACGGTAATCTTCATATCCCTATATTTTTTTTATTTTATTAATAATCGCATCTGCCATCTGCGTTGTTCCTACAGCCGATGGATCAAGCGGATCAGGCTTTAAATCATAAGTTACAGATTTCCCTTCGGCGATTACCTGCTTAACTGCTTCCTCTAAATTATCCGCCGCCTTATTTTCCTTAAGATAGCGCAACATTAAAACGCCCGATAAAATCATCGCCGTAGGATTGGCTTTATTCTTCCCCTTATACTTAGGAGCAGAACCGTGTACCGCCTCAAAAACAGCCATCTGATTACCAATATTAGCCCCGGGAGCAACCCCTAAACCACCAACCAATCCTGCACAAAGATCAGAAACAATATCTCCATAAAGATTAGGCAACACCAAAACATCATAATTATGCGGTTTTTGCACCAACTGCATCGTCATATTATCTACAATCGCTTCCTCAAAAATTATTTTCCCAACAAACTCTTGCGCAACCTGTCGGGCAACTTGCAAAAATAAACCATCCGTAAATTTCATAATATTCGCTTTATGCACGCAGGTAACTTTCTTACGCCTATTCTCCAAAGCATATTGAAAAGCAAACCGCACAATTCTTTCTGAGGCAAATTTAGATATCGGCTTAATACTTATCCCAGAATCTTGACGTATACTCTTATTTGTGTCTTTCTCAATCTGAGCAATTAAAGCTAAGGTCTCCGGCTTACCCTCCTGAAACTCAATTCCCGAATAAAGATCTTCACTATTCTCCCGAACAATGACCAAATCAATATCCTTAAACCGGCTTTTAACTCCCAGGTAACTTTTTGCCGGACGCACACAAGCGTAAAGATCCAAAGCCTGTCTAATCGCTACATTCACCGAACGAAACCCAGTACCAATCGGCGTAGTAATCGGCCCTTTGAGGGCAACTTTATTTTTTTTAATTGAATCCAGCACATTTTGTGGTAAAAGCTGGCCGGTTTTCTCCAAAGCATCTTGGCCTGCCAACACAGTTTCCCACTGAATATCAACGCCACAAGCCTGAATACATCGAGCTGCAGCATGCGAAACTTCATAACCAATACCATCACCAGGAATCAGGGTTATTTTATGACTCATCTAAACTTTCAGCTCTTTATATTTTTTATAATAATTAATTATTCCGCATTCGACTAAAAGATTCTGCATGAATTTAGGTAAAGGCTTAATCTCTAAATCTATTTTTTTAGTTAAATCCCTCACCAACCCTTTATCTAAATCAATTTGTAACTGATCACCCTCATCAATTTTACTCGTATCCGTCTCAATCAGAAGTAAACCAATATTAAAACTATTACGAAAAAATATACGCGCAAATTGCCCTGATAAAACCGCCACAATCCCTGCTTCTTTAATGACTAAAGGGGCCTGCTCTCGGCTTGAGCCCATGCCAAAATTATTACCAGCCACAATAATCGACTCACCTGGTATAATCTTCTGGGCAAAGTTAGGATCAATATCCTCCATAATATGCCTGGCCAGTTCCTTCATATCGGTAATCGCAAACTTATATCTACCAGAAATAATAAAATCCGTATTAATATTATCCCCGAGTTTTATGCTTTTTCCTGTAATGCTCATAGTTGCTTAAATTCTTCCTTATTCTTTATTTTAGACATCGCGACATCCAAAGTAATTACTCCATCTTCCATCAAAGTTTTAAGGCAACTATCCATAGTATTCATACCATACTGCAAACCTGTCTGCATGGCAGTAGGAATCTGTTCAATCTGCTGTTCACGAATAAGGTTGCGAATACTAGAAGTAGCCACCATAATCTCCGTCGCGAGCACCCGGCCCTTGCCTGAAGCACGCGGAAGCAAAAGCTGAGAAACTACTCCCTGCAAACAATCAGAAAGCTGCAATTTAACCTGTTGCTGCTGATGTGATGGAAAAACATCGATAATCCTGGAAACGGTTTGCGGGGCATCCGGGGTGTGTAAGGTAGCTAAAACCAAATGTCCGGTTTCCGCGGCAGTTAACGCGGTAGAGATAGTCTCCAGATCACGCATCTCTCCCACCACAATAACATTAGGATCCTGACGTAAAGCATGCCGTAAAGCCTGAGCAAAAGAATGCGTATCCGCATAAACTTCACGTTGCTTAATAATACTTTTTTTATTGGCATAAATAAACTCTATCGGATCTTCAATACAAGTAATTAAGCATTCCCGCTCTCTATTAATCAAGTCAATCATCGCCGCCAACGTCGTTGTTTTACCCATGCCCGTGGGGCCAGTAATCAAAACTAGGCCGTTTGGCTTACGCGCTAAATCAGAAATAATCTTTGGTAAAGCTAATTTTTCAATCGTCGGTATCTCAATCGGAATGCGGCGAAAAGCTCCTTCGACATTACCTTTCTGCAAATGAATATTCACCCGAAAACGATCCAAACCCGGCAAGGCTAATGAAAAATCTAATTCCAATTCCCGCTCAAAAATTTCTTTCTGAGTATTAGAAAGAACACTATAGAGCATCTTCTTTAAATCCTGCTTATTCAATGCCTCCAGATTAATACGTAGCAGGCGGCCATCAATGCGTAAAATCGGCGGTTCATTTTCTGTAAGATGTAAATCCGAAGCATTTTTTTCAATACAGATTAAAAGTAAATCACGAATTTCCATTAAAACCTCCTTATCTACCTAGATAACACCGGCGCAATTCCAATAAGCGCCGGGTGATTAAAAATAATCTCTCGGATCACTAATATAACCTTTAATCGCCGAAGCCGCTACGGTGGCCGGAGAAGCTAAATAAATAAAAGCCGCGGGATTTCCCATTCTCCCTTTAAAATTACGATTAGCAGTTGAAATCACAACTTCATTATCACTAGGAATACCATTGTGCGTGCCAACACAGGCCCCACAACCGGGAGCAACAATAACTGCGCCCGCTTTAATAAATATTTCCACCAAACCCAGCCGCAAAGACTCAAGATAAACCGCTCTCGAGCTAGGAGCAATAATCAACTTAACTTCAGGACTAACTTTACGCTTATTTAAAACTTTTGCCGCGGCCTTAAAATCATCTATGCGCCCATTAGTACAGGTACCCAAAAAAGCTTCATTAATTTTAACCTTATTTAAAGAAGAGGCTAAAGCAACATTATCAACACTGTGTGGCATAGAAATCATTGGCTTAAGTTTAGAGATATCAAATTCATAAACGCTCTCATAAATTGCCCCTGGATCTGCGAATATATTTTCAATCTTTTTATGTTTAAAATTCCTCAACTTTAACCAGGCAACAGTTTTTTTATCCACCGGCATAAAACCAGCTTTGGCGCCCATTTCCACTAACATATTAGCGATAGTAAAACGGCCATCCATGCCCAAATTGTCAATCACCGGCCCAGAAAACTCAACCGCTTTATAGGTCGCCCCATCACTTTTTAATTTACCAATAATGTATAAAATAATATCCTTGGCAAAAACTCCACTAGCCAATTTACCTTTAACGACAATTTTTATAGTCGCAGGCACCTTAAACCAATTTTTACCAGTAGCCAGAGTAATCGCTAAATCCGTAGAACCCACGCCGGTAGAAAAAGCGCCAATTGCCCCATAAGTACAGGTATGCGAATCCGCACCGAGTACCAAATCTCCCGGTAAAATATTACCAGATTCCGGAATTACCTGATGACAAACACCACAGCCAACATCAAAAATTTCTGTTTTAAAACTTTTTGAAAAATCGCGCATCTTCTTATGCACCCTAGATACTCCTTCACTAGGGCTAGGAGCGCTATGGTCAATCACCATGCAAAACGCAATCTTTAATTTTGTTATCCCTAATTCCTTAATCCGATCAATGATTATAGAAGAAGTCCCATCCTGGCCAAAAGCAAAATCTACCTTACAAACGGCGAAATCACCCGCAGATAAATCCTTGCCCGCATGTTTACTTAATATTTTTTCTGCGATTGTCTTAGGCATCTTTGAAATTATAAAAACAAATCTATTTAATATTTATACAACTGTCTAATTAAATAGAAGCGTCCCCTAATTTTTATCCTATAAACTTCTCTATTCTATCCATACCTTTTTGCAATTCACCTATGCTCGTCGCAAAACTGATCCTGATATAATCATCTAATCCAAAAGCACTACCCGGAATAAGGCTCACATACTCTTCATCCAATAACCGTTTAGCAAAAGTCATCGAATCCAAACCAGTTTTAGAAATATTACAAAACATATAGAACGCCCCTTGCGGCAAAGTAAAATCCAGCTTCTTAATCCCTTTAAGCCTAGCCGCTAAATAATCTCTGCGCTTAGCAAACTCCTGGCACAACTTATGCGAAAAATCATCCGGAGCACTTAAAGCCGCTTCGGCTGCTTTTTGGGCGATAGAATTAGGATTAGAAGTTGAATGATCCTGCAGATTAGAGATAGCACAAGCAATGTCACTGGGAGCACCCAGATAGCCAATACGCCAGCCGGTCATCGAATGGCTTTTAGATAAACCATTAACGGTGATAGTTAAATTATAAATATCCTTATTAAAGCTAGCAATTGATTCATGTTTTAAACCATCAAAAATTATTTTCTCGTAAATCTCATCACTAATCACAAAAATATTTTTATCTACACAAATTTTAGCAATCCCAGTTAATTCTTCTTTATTATAAACTGAACCGGTTGGATTTGATGGGCTATTAAGAATTAAAGCTTTAGTTTTAGGGGTGATATGCTTAGCCAGATCTTTAACGGAGATTTTAAAATTATTGGCTGCGGTTGTCTTAATAAAACGCGGGATAGCTTCGCAAAGGTTAACCATCTCCGGATAGCTCACCCAATAAGGTAAAGGGATAAGCACTTCATCAGAGCGGTTCAAAATCACCATCAACACATTATAAATACTATGCTTTGCCCCATTAGAAACAATAATTTGATCGGGCGCGTACTCTAAAGAATTATCTTTTTTAAACTTCTGACAAATAAGTTTTTTTAATTCCGCGGTACCAGTGGTAGGAGTATACTTGGTAAAGCCTGATTTTAAGGCTTGGACTGCCGCATCTTTGATAAAATCGGGAGTATCAAAATCCGGCTCCCCGGCGGCAAAATTAACAATATCCTTACCCTGGCTTTTAAGCTTTTTAGCTTTAGAGGTAATGGCTAATGTTGAAGATGGATTTATTTTTTTCAGGCGCTCAGCCAGCCTTGTATCTATTTTCATAAAAGTTTTTCTTTATTTATAAAGAATCACTTTTCTTTTTAAATATCGTCCTTAAGCCACCCATAAATTTCTTCTGCGGCTTTTTCTCATCAATCGGATTATCTTTGATTACTATCTTGGTTTCTTTCTTTGGCGCCGGTATTGTTTTATGCTCAGCGACCTCAATATCCTGATTGACTACTTGTGATTTTATTTCTTTAGCCGTCTTTACTTTCTTGGCTTCTTTAATTTTAAGTTCAGTGAACTCAAAAATAACCATTTCGGCATTATCTCCACGGCGTTTACCTAAACCAATAATCCTGGTAAAACCGCTATTGCGCTTAGCAAAACGCGGCGCTATCTCATTAAAAAGCACGTTGACTAATTTATGCTCGCCCAAAACTTTTTGCGCTTGCCTACGGGCAAAAAGTGTATTTTTCTTACCCAAGGTTACGAGCTTTTCAATCATTTGTTTACTAGCTTTGGCCCTAGTCAGGGTAGTGTGAATACTCTGGCAAATAACCATATTTCTAGCCAAACTCCTGATCGTTGCATCATGCCAACTAGTAAAACGACTTAATTGCAGCCTTTTCTTTGCATGTCTCATTTTATTTTAACCCTTCTTTATTTTCTTAGGATCAACCTGCATCCCTAAAGTAACCCCCATGCCTACCAAGAGCTCCTGAATCTCAGTAAGAGACTTTTTACCAAAGTTCTTAAAATTAAGCATCTCCTCTTCACTCCTCTTGACTAAGTCGGCAATAATCTTAATCCCTGCTTCTCTTAAACAATTAGAGCTTCTGACTGAAAGTTCAAGTTCAGAGATCGGCAGCCTTAATTTTTCATACAAGGCGGTATCTTCCTTGGTCATCTCTGGCTCTTCTTCGGCGATATCCTCAGGTAACTGGCCAAAACTCACAAAAATATCTAAATGCCTTTGCAGAATATTAGAAGCATAAAGCAGGGCATCTTTAGGATTAATGCTACCATTAGTCCAAATTTCTAAAATCAGCTTATCATAATCTGTACGCTGCCCAACGCGGGTATTCTCTACAAAATAATTAATCTTCTTAATTGGAGTAAAGATTGAATCAATCGCAATGAAACCGGCAGTTTTATCTTCTCTTTTATTCAATTCTCCGGCGACATAACCCCGGCCGCGCGATACCTCCATCTCAATATTCAACTTTGTATCCTTAGTGAGCGTGGCAATATGTAATTCAGGATTTATAATTTCAATCGTCTCATCTGCCTGAATATCCTTAGCTTTAATGACACCCTTCTTATCCGCTTTTAAATAAATTGTTTTAGGAATAATAGAATGAGATTTCAAAACTATACTTTTAATATTCAAAATAATATACGGAACATACTCAAAGACACCCGGCATAGTTGAAAACTCATGAGAAATTCCAGCAATCTTAATCGCCGTAACCGCACTACCCTCGATTGAAGAAAGCAGAACCCTTCTTAAAGAATTGCCCAAGGTCACGCCATACCCTCTTTCAAAAGGAGCCGCCTGAAACTTTCCGTAAGTATCAGTATAAGTTGACTCGTCACACTCAAGCTTCTTAGGAAACTGAAAATCTCTCCATTTTATTCCCATTTATTTCCTCCTCATTTTTCCCCAGCCTCCGGCGCTTGGGGAAAAATGACCCCGAGCTCCCGCGAGGGGGAAGAATTACTCAAGTTCTTCCATTAATTTCTTGCTTCTATATCTAGATCCCCGCTTACGCGGGGATAAATTCGCTCCTCTTTAAAAGGGGGCGAATTTACTTTGAATACAACTCGACGATTAACTGCTCTTGTATCGGTTGTTGAATATCAGTTTTCTCCGGAAGCCTTAAGACCTTGCCCTTCATATCGATGGCGCTAAATTCTAGCCAACTCGGAACAGTCCTATCCTTAGAAAGCTCCAGATTATCTTTAATCTTAATCTTAACCTTATCCTTAGACTTAATTTCAATTACATCATCCTTATCCACTAAATATGAAGGAATATTAACCCGGCAAGAATTAACCGCAATTAAATTATGACGCACAATCTGGCGGGCCTGTGAACGTGAAATACCCAACCCCATACGAAAAACCACATTGTCCAGCCTTCGCTCTAATAACTGCAAAAGCACCTTACCGGTTACCCCTTTAGTTTTAGAGGCAATTTTAAAATATTTACGAAACTGTCTTTCCAGGACTCCGTAAATTCTTTTTACTTTTTGTTTTTCTTTTAGCTGTACTCCGTAGTTGGAGAGTTTCTGCCGACGGCCTTGCCCATGCTGACCCGGCGGATAAGCTCTTTTAGCCGCAGCACATTTTTCAGTCTGGCACTTAGTTCCTTTTAAAAACAGTTTTTCGCCCTGTCTACGGCATAATCTGCAAACTGCACCAATATAACGACCCATAAATTAAACTCTCCTTTTCTTCTTAGGACGGCAACCGTTATGCGGAATAGGCGTTACATCCTTAATTAAAGTTACCACCAAACCCGCTGCCTGAAGCGCACGGATGGCAGACTCTCTACCAAAACCCGGGCCCTTAACATAAACTTCCAGCTCTTTAACCCCTACCTCTTTAGCCTTACGCGCAGCATCCGTAGCAGCTACCTGAGCAGCAAAAGGAGTAGATTTTTTAGAACCACTGTAACCGACGGTACCCGGAGCACTCCAGGCCAATACATTACCCTGCTTATCGGTTATCGTAATAATCGTATTATTAAAACTTGCTTGAATATGCGCAATTCCACTAGTTACCCCACGCGCAATTTTTTTCTTTTTTGCTTTTTCTTTTGTCGCCATTTATTTTATCTCCTCATTTTTCCCCAGCCTCCGGCGCTTGGGGAAAAATGACCCCGAGCTCCCGCGAGGGGGAGAACTTTTTCCCTAGCCTCTGGCGCCTGGGAAAATGACCCTCAAGCCCCTGCGAGGGGTATTTCAAGTATAACTTTTACTTTGCTGGAGCCTTCGATTTTGATGCTTCAGCTTTTTTAACTACTGGTGCCTGACTAGATCTTTTTTTACCTTTTCTAGTACGCGCATTTGTACGTGTACGCTGCCCTCTCACTGGCAGGCCTTTTTTATGGCGCATCCCTCTCCAGGAACCAATATCCATAAGACGCTTAATATTCTGAGATATATCGCGACGCAAATCACCTTCAATTCTCAATGATCCTTTTTGCAAGATTTGCGTAATCCGCGAAACTTCTTCCTCGCTTAAATCCTTAGCCCGCTTATCCGGATTAATCCCCGCTTCTTTAAGTACAACATTCGAAAGGGCCCGGCCTATTCCATATAAATAGGTCAAAGCAATTTCAATTCTTTTTTCTTTAGGAATATCCACACCGATAATTCTTGGCATACTGTCTCCTTAAATAAATCTGCCTTTGATTTTAATGGCAGACGAGGAATCACTCCCCTACTTTAACCTTGCCTCTGCTTATGCTTAGCGGTAGCGCAAATAACCCGCACCACCCCTCTTCTTTTAATTATTTTACACTTATCACAAATTTTACGAATCGAAGCTTTTACTTTCATTTTATCTCACCCGAAAAGTAATTCTCCCACGGCTTAAATCATAAGGAGAAAGTTCTAATTTAACTTTATCACCCGGAATAATCCTAATAAAATTCATGCGCATCTTTCCTGAAACATGCGCCAACACAACATGCCCGTTTTCAAGCTCAACCTTAAACATGGCATTAGGCAACGCTTCAATAATTTTTCCTTCTGTCTCAATTAATTCTTCTTTAGCCATTTAATCCGCGTTAATTTAATTTTGTTAATATCATCGGCCCTTTATCGGTAACCGCTACTGTATGTTCAAAATGCGCCGAAGGGCAGCCATCCCTGGTTACCGCCGTCCAGCCATTTTCCGTCACTAGGCACTCCCAGCTCCCCAGATTAATCATCGGCTCAATTGCTAAAACCATTCCGCTTTTTAAAAGCGGCCCTAAACCTGGCCGGCCAAAATTAGGAATTTCCGGTTCCTCATGTAAGGCCATCCCAATACCATGCCCCACAAATTGCCGAACCACAGAAAACCCCTGCGCCTCTACAAAACTTTGAATACTATGAGAAATATCAGTTAAATAATTTCCAACTTGCGCCTGCTTAATTCCAATATCTAAAGACTGCTTAGCCACAGCCATTAACTTCAATCTATCCGTCTGAACTTTACCGACCGGTAAAGTTACGGCCATATCTGAAAAAAAACCCTCGTAATTTACACCTAAATCTATACTCACGATATCCCCATCTAAAATTATTCTTGAACCGGGAATCCCGTGGACAATCTCTTCATTTACGGAAACACAAGCCGTTCCTGGAAAACCTTTATAACCTTTAAAAGCCGGCAAAGCTTTTTCTTTATGAATTAACTCTTCACTCAAAAAATCAATATCTAAAGTAGTCATTCCTGGCCGCAAATTCGCCTGCAATTTTTGCATAACCCCAGCCAAAATTGCTCCTGAACGCGCTAGCATAGTTAAATCTTTTTGCGACCTCAGGGGAATCATTTAAAGTTTGGCGCTTAACTCAATAATCTGATTCAAAACTACTTCCGCCCCTAAATCCGCATTTAAGCTTTGTAGTTTTTTTACTTTTTTATAATACTCTATCAAAGAAGCGACTTCTTGCTTATAAATTTCTAAACGCTTACGCACCGTTATTTCATTATCATCAGAACGCTGATACAAAGACCCTTGGCAACTATCACATAAACCTTTTACTTTAGGAAGCATGTTTGTAACATGAAAATTTGCTCCACATTTAGAGCAAACCAATCTTCCTGTAAGCCGCTTAATAATTACCTGGTCACTGCTATCTAAATAAACCACTAAATCTACGGCTAACCCCTTAGACCCTAAAATTTTATCTAAAGCATAAGCCTGCGGCAAGGTCCGAGGATAACCATCTAAAATAAAACCTTTTTTTATATCCGGATTATTGAAACGCTCATCCAACATTTTAGCCACTAAATCATCCGGCACAAGTAGCCCTTTATCCATAATACCTTTAGCCTGCTTACCCAAATCCGTATCCAGCTTAACATTCTGCCTTAAGATATCCCCGGTAGAAATATGCGGCAAGTTTAATTTTTCTGCCAACCTTTTTGCCTGAGTACCTTTACCTGCCCCCGGAGGGCCTAAAAGCACTAAATACATTATCTTCTCCCTCTAATCTGCCCGCTCTTAATAAAGCCTTCATAGTGGTGAGTGAGTAAATGCGATTCAACATGCTTTAAGGTATCCAGCATAACTCCCACAATAATCAAAACTCCTGTTCCACCAAAAAATGAAGCCACTAAATACGGCACCTTTAACCAAGCCATAATAAAATCCGGAAAAATAGCAATAACCGCAATAAAGCTTGCACCGGCTAAAGTAATTCTAGTCATAACAAAATCTAGAAATTCCGCGGTGGGTGTTCCGGGTCGAATTCCAGGAATAAACCCGCCGTACTTCTTCATATTTTCCGCTAAATCATTCGGGTTAAAAACAATCGCCGTATAAAAATAACAGAAGAAAATTATCAAAAGAGCATAAACTACTGAATAAAGAACTTGTCCCCGAATCAAACTTTCAGCAAAACGCTGAAAACCCGGATTTGGAATAAAAGACGCCAAAGTTGCCGGAAACAAAATAATTGACTGAGCAAAAATAATCGCGATAACCCCAGAGGTATCTACCTTAAGGGGAATATAAGTGCTTTGGCCACCATAAATTTTACGGCCAACGATGCGCCGGGCATATTGCACCGGAATCTTTCTTAAGCCCTGCGTAATTAAAATTACCGAAAAAACTACAACCACTAATAAAAAAGCCATAATTAACAAAGTAATCGGCTGAATCTGCCTACGACTAGGAGCAAAAGGTGAAATTAAAACCCAAAGTTGATTAAGCGCTGTAGGAATCCGTGAAATAATACCGGCAGTAATAATTAAAGAGATACCATTACCAATACCCCGTTCTTGAATCTGTTCACCCAGCCACATAATAAAGATCGTTCCAGTGGTTAGTGTAAGCACGGTTAAAATCCGAAATCCCCACCCCGGATGCATAACAATCTGCAGCCCCTCAAAACGCGCCGGGTTTTCCAGCCAGAGAGCAATAAAATAGGACTGCACGACCGAAAGTAAAACTGTCCCATAGCGCGTAATTTGATTAATCTTTTCATATCCACTTTTGCCCTCTTTAGCCATTTTCTCAAAAGCCGGTATCACTGCCGTAAGTAACTGCATAATAATTGAGCTAGAGATATAAGGCATAATCCCTAGAGCAAAAATGGTTAAACGTTCCATTGCGCCACCTGAAAACATATTAATTATGCCAAAGAGCGTGCCACCTTGTGTTTTAGCAATACGATTAAAAAAATCCGCCAACGCCGTTCCGTCAATACCCGGAGTAGGAATATAGCAACCTACACGGTAAACCGCAACTAACGCCCCGGTGATAATTAATCGTCTTTTTAAATCTGGAATTTTAAAAGCATTAACCAGCGCATTAAACATTTATGATTTCTGCTTTACCACCAGCACTGGCAATTTCCACAGAAGCACGTTTTGAAAATGCATGCGCCTGGATAGTTACCGCATTCTTAATGGAGCCATTACCTAATATTTTAATTAAGGCTGACTCATTATGAATTAAACCATTTGCTTTTAAAAGAAGAGGTGTAATCGTGGTTTCTTTAATTGAATTTAAATCACCAAGATTAACGATCTGATAAACTTTCTTAAAATTACTTACAAATCCCCGCTTAGGCATCCTGCGAATAAGCGGTGACTGTCCTCCTTCAAAACCTAAATAAAAATGCCTTCCCGCACGCGAGGTCTGCCCCTTGCTTCCCCGGGTAGAGGTCTTACCATGTCCAGAGCTAGAACCACGGCCGAGGA
>CAYHRM010000007.1:7538-19959 GCA_964359035.1 uncultured Planctomycetales bacterium | reverse complement strand
TGTTGCTTCACTGATCATCATTGACTCCAGCTTCCTGCTATCAAAGAACAAAGAATTTGCTGCTTCTTTATACAATATCAAGTCGGAACGGTTTAAAAAAAAACTAGAAAACTAACAAACTACTGTCATTAGTTAGAATAAGTTTGGCAAATGTATTTAGTTTACTAAAATATTTATTAGGTCTTTCATTTTTAAGTTTAACTCAAAATTTGATTTGATGTGTTGCCTAGCATTATCGCCAATTAGCTTTCTTTTAACATCATTCGTCAGTAAGTCAAATATAAGTGCTGCAAGCTTATCTCTATCGCTAGGTGTTACCATGTAGCCGTTTATTCCGTTCTCAATTACATCTGGAATGCCCCCAACATTGGTTGTAATACAGGCAATGTTGCTTGCCATCGCTTCCAGTAAAGCAAGTGGCATACCTTCGTTCAGGGAAGGTAGTACAAATACATCGCTTCCATTTAGAAACGAAGGAATATCTTTTTGAAAACCTACGAAATTGACCAAATGAGCAATTTTAAGATGGTTGGTGTATTTTTCTAGTGAAATTTTCTCAGGCCCATCACCTACTATAACTAATCTAAAGTTTGAATTATTAATAGCAATCAAAGCAATAGCGTCTAATAAAATATCTAATCCTTTATTTTTTGTAATACGAGATACACAAGTGATTATTTTGTTGTCTACTGGTATATTAAGTTTTGCTCTGAGTGGAGAACTGTTATTGTAATTAAAATTTTCCGTGTTTACTCCATTATTTACTGACTCTACTTTTGCTGGAGATAGTCCTAAGTAGCTGATGTAGTCTAACTTGATAGAATTTGAAACAAATATACTTTTTGTTACTAGTAAATTTTGAACTTGAGCTTTAAATCTTTCTCTACCAAGCCATCCAAATTTTTTAATGATACTGCTCCTATTTTTATCACATAATGAAGCTTCTTTTATGAAGGAAGGTAATTGGTCGTGTTCTATTGTAAATATCTTTTTTACTCCTATAAGATGTGGAATTATATAAATCCACCATCTTAAAGCATAAAAACCACTCTTTATGAAAATGACGATATCAGGCCTATTCTTTTTTAACAAATAAAATAAACTAATAATATTTTGAGACGTTTTTTTATTATGAATTTCAATATTATTAATTTTTTCTTCTTCTGTGAATTTGTTAATCTGATCTTGGGCTAAGCATAAAATAGATATTTTAAAGTTATTTTTGTTCAGCTCTCTGATGAGATTGATGGTATGGATTTCTGCACCCCCGAAACCCTTCGATTTAGTTATGAAAAAAATTTTCTTCATTCTCTTTTCTTTGCAACGCAAACGATGTAGGGGCTGAAATATCTATTTGGAATATCACTAAGCCCAATCTTTTTTAAATTATTATTAATAAGCCAAGTTAATCCCAATAATTTTTCTCTTAATATTTTTATTAATTTATTCTTGCCTTTTGATTCAATCCACCAATCAAATGTTTTCCAGTAGCGGCAAACGCAAATTTCCATGTTATTTCTTTTAAAAAAATCATACAGTATTCTTGGATTCATAATTTTTAAAACATGGTTTTTCAAGATCTCTCGATCAAAAAGACTATGTAAAAGATATTGAAAAAAACGGAAATTAGGAATAACTATAATTATGGTTCCTGAAGGGTTAAGGTGTTTTATGTGTTTATCTAAAACTTCTTCGAAGTTTAAAAAATGCTCAATAAACCCAATTGATAATACAATATCCGCTTTTATTTCAGAAGAAAATGCTAAAAAATCCTCATTGAATAACTTAAAATTTAGAACTCCAGCAGTTCTAAGATTTTCTTCTGTAAGCGGTAGATGCTTAGAATAGTCAACGCCTAAAATTTGATACTTATATTTCTTATTGAGATATATTAAAGCTCTTCCTGGAACACACCCAATTTCAAGACAAATCGATTTCTCAGAATTTGGAAGATACTTTCCCCATATTTCGAATCCTGGAGGTATATATGTGTCGTTTAATTGTAGATCTGATTTCTTCCAATACGCATTCCAAAATATCTTATTCATTTATTTTTTAAATAATTTTTTATTTCAATTAGGTATCGATAATTAGTTGAATAGTTCAAAAGGAAAAAGATTATAAAAGAAAGTATAATATAGAAAGAACTAACAAAACCGTTTGAATCTCTATGAAATGTATTCTTTGTTAATAAAATTATAAAAACCATAAGTAAGGAACCAGTTAAAGCTGGTCGAATTGAATTAAATATACTAGTATAGCTAACACTTATTGCTTTTTTTATTCTGAATAAGCCTATTCCAAATGAAATAATTGTGGCTAGCAAGACCGCTATTCCGACGCCGACTAGTTTAAAGTATGAAGTTAATGGAATTACAAAAATTGAAAATGTTATTAGTTGAAATAAATTAACTTGAAAATCAGCCTTAGCTTTACCTCTTGCTAATAAAGCTGGCCAGATAACGCTATTCAGAGCCCTGAAGATGCCAACAATGGCAAGGACTCTTAATATATCTGTAGCCGGTAACCATTTTTCGCCAAATACTAGAAGCAATATATCTGGTGCGAAAATTAAGATAACAAGATGAAATGGTAATGCAATAGTGCTGACATAAGAGAATGTCTTGAGCATCACATTTCGAATTACATCTTGGCTCTCTTGTATCTTTGAGTATGCTGGGTACATAATAAGTCCGGTTTTATTAAAAAGATAATCGTTTAATAAATTAGAAGTATTTCTTGCAATACCATAGAATCCTAGCATTGTTATTCCTAGCAGTTTTCCGACAAGTAAATTGTCTAGATTGCTGTATAAAAACCATACTAGACTTCCTCCTAATACAAACTTTCCAAAATGAAACATTTCTAAGGCAATTTTTTTATTAAATTCGAAGTTTGGTTTCCACCCAGAAAAATACCATTCTATACTTATTTGAATTAAATTTCTTAAGATATATGCAATAACTAAGCTCCAAACACCAAATTTGTTTAAAGCAAGAATAACTGCAGTGAGTACATAGATTAATGTTGAGTAAATTTCAGCAATTGATTTGAATTTAAATTTCATATCGCGATAAAGGATGGTCTGTGGGACCTTACCAAAACAACTTATCACAAAAATAATAGCTAGGGCCCTAATGATATTAGCAACCGAGTCATTATTGAGGAATTTAGCACCAATAGGGGCAATTATTAGTAGGATCAAAAACAATATGACTCCCATTGAAGGAATAAGAAAGAAAGCGGTATTAGCGGCAACATTAATATCCTCTTTTCTCCTCACTAATGCAGTATCAAAGCCTAAGCTTTTAAACACTTGAAATCCATCAATCATTACGAATGCTAAAGCAAATAAGCCAAAATCAGCGGGAGTCAGTATTCTTGCTAAAATAACTGTAGCCCCAAAAGAAAGGATCCTTTGGATAATACTTGTTACTAAAACCCACTTTACCCCAGAAACAGTTTGTTTTTTTAATGATGTCATAATATAAAATTGCTACACTTTTTTAATTTCATTATTGTTTGATTCGTAAAATAAGTGATTTATTTGTTATAAATACCTCGAAAATATTCCACGGTTCTACGCAGCCCCTCTTCAAAGCTTACCGGGTCTTTGTAGCCGAGTTTTGTTTTAATTTTAGAGATATCGGCTAAAGTTTTAAATACGTCTCCTGCTCTTACAGGGAGAAGTTTGGGTTGAATGTTTTTGTCTAGGATTTTGTTAATGCTTTCAACGAGCTGAAGAACTGTTGTGTCGCAGCCGTTGGCGACGTTAAAGACTTCATGAGACGAGATTGCCGCGTCGCCCCTTAGGGGCTCCTCGCAATGACACGAGGACGAGATTGCTTCGGCACCTGCGGTGCCTCGCAATGACGAGTTGTTTCTCTCCTCGCAATGACGAGTGGTCATGGCCAGGATATTTGCTTGGACGACGTTATCAATATAGGTAAAGTCGCGGGATTGCTTGCCATTGCCAAAAATTGGCGGCTGTTCATCATTTAAAATACAATGAATAAATTTAGGGATAACTACCGCATATTCATCATCTAAAGCCTGGCGCGGGCCAAAGACATTAAAATAGCGCAGGCAGACAGTTTCTAAGCCCCAAGCGGTTGAAAAAATCCGGCAGTAATATTCATTGGCGAGCTTGCTTAAGGCATAAGGAGAAATTAAAAGCGGAAAGGCATCTTCTCTTTCTGGAAATTGGTCGGTGTCGCCGTAAACTGAGCTTGAAGATGCCATCACAAAGCGTTTCACCTTATTCTTAAGCGCTGCCTGGAGCATGTTAAGTGTGCCACCGATGTTGACGTCGTTATAGCTTTCAGGGTCTTTCATGGATTTAGGAACGCTACGTAAGGCGGCTTGATGGCTGATGTAGTCTATTCCTGCGCAGGCTTTATCGCAGGTGGATTTGTCGCGGATGTCGCCGCGAATAAGTTCAAATGTAGCGGAGGTTGAAACCTCCGCTACAAACTTTAAATTAGATTCTTTGCCGCTGGAGAAGTTGTCAAGGACGCGGACAAAATGGCCTTCTTTAAGTAATTTTTCTGTAATGTGAGAACCGATAAATCCTGCGCCGCCTGTGACTAGAAATTTCATTTTATTTCTCCTTTATCTGCCTGTAATTTCAACTGGTGACATTTTGTAACCACTTTATCTTGTAAAAGTTACCTAATAGAGTGCGGGGAAATACGCACGACTTTTCCGTTTTTCCATACCGCCAGCGTCCTGCCTGTTTTTTTATGGTGCTCTACTACCTGTCGAATCGCTTTCTTCATCGCCGCTTCCGCTTTATCCTGCAAAGACATTCTCTTTTTCATATTTCACCTCAAAAATTTGCGCACCGTGTTAAACAGTTCATGATTAATTACTTCTTGATAGCCATTCTTTCGTTTCGCTATTAATACGGGTTTTTCATTTGAATTATCAAACATCATCCATGAATCTAATAATGATTCGTAAACCTTAAAAAAATTGTTGATACCCCGAAAGAATCTTCTGCGAACATCTTCAGCTGGAACATTATGCCCACCTTCTCTTACCCTGTCTTTAATACGCTGGATTGCCAGCTCTAGGCTTGGGATAAATAAAAAGAAAAGGTGGATCGTATAACCTTTCATTTTTAATTCTGTAAGTGTTTTTGCATAAGAAGTACCAGATAATGTCGTCTCAAAAGCAAAATCAGTACCGCGCTGGCTAAATTCATGGATTTGCTGTATTACAAGCCTTCCGGCTTTAATAGCCGCGCTGCGAGGCTCAAACGGCGCCAGGCCCTGGGCGATAAGATCGGCATTCACAAAGTTAGGGCAATTCACGTATTCCGGAAGAAATAACCTGGCGAAAGTTGTTTTTCCTGATCCGTTAGGCCCAGCAATTATATAAACGTTTTTCTTCATTTTGTCTCCATTTAGACGGTGTACCGCGTACGGCGTGTTGATTACTATGATTCTAGTAATTTTTGAGCTAAACGGTGCAACTCGGGATTAGCTAATGCTAAAACCTTCTTTTTTACTGCTCTTGAGAAGTATTCTTTTTCAGTCTTAGTTAATTTTTCACGCTTTAGTTTCTTCAGGAATAACTCTTTTTGCTTAGGGGAAAAGACTTGTGATAATGAATACTCTAGTTTTAACTCGTCTTTTACTAAAAGCAGTTCATTTAATTCTGCTTGTTCTTGACCGAAGTAGTTATTAAATACAGTTTTTAATCTACTGGGGGACATTTTCTGGCCGGCAACACTAAAATCACAGCCATCTCTAAGCTTCTTTAGAAAACCGGTAAATTGATTTTTACTGCTGTTTGAAAACAGTTTATAAAGTTTATCAGCCCAGGCAAACTTCAGATTAAAGAACTTATAAACAGCTAACGACAAAACAACAAGCGAGGTATAATTTGCTTTGGTAGAAGGTTTCTTTAGATAGCGATTGGTTTTATCATAGCTAAATAATCCCTTTTCCGCGCTATATGCCAAGACTACAGGAAACCCTTCCCAAAGGCGAAGCTGGCGAGATTTTGCCATATCTGTAAGAGTTAAATCTGCATTCTGGTTTTCCTGCGTACCTAAAAGCGGAAAACCCAAAGCGCTGGCTCTTTTGAAAAGATCGTTATTTTCCATTGTTTAATCCCTCTTTTTTGAGAATCCTTAAGAAATGCGCAAGGTTCTTATTAACTTTTTCTTCCGAGACATCAAAAGAAGCTGTTTCTTTAAAGCGCTTCTCTAAAAGCTTAAAATCTATCTCACTCTTCTTACTCTTTACTAATTGCAAGCAGTCATCAATATCCACGGCTGTAGCCCTGAATAATTTACTTATAATTATGTCGTAATAATTTAGCACACCGAGATAAATCATACTGAATTCTTTTACCGGTATATGGTTTTTCTTTTCTAACGGTGAATCAAGCAGTTCTGTGGTATGCACGAATTTTCCTCTAAATAAGTCAAAAATAAAACCGTCGCTTCTTTTCCATCCCCAGCCGCTTGCCGTTTTGTAACCAAGCTGCTTGAGATTCTCTACAAGGTATTTATGCTCGGTTACATCAGGAACAATTAGATCAATATCTTTAGTGGATGCCTTTATATTTAAAAGAGTCAAGGCTGTTCCACCGCAGGCAATTAGATGAACTGGTTTCTTTAAAAAACCGTCCCAAGCGCCAATTCTATCTAATAAGCTCTGTTTATTTATTCTATAGTCCATACAATTATTTGTACAAAATCATACAATTCCATGTATTAAAGTATACAATTTATATTGTTTCTTGTCAAGTTAATAAAAGTATCTAATTCGAGTAGCCTTAGGTCAGTTTGATCCTCAAGAAACCTGCCTACATCATCTCTGAGTTTTTTCCAATCTAAAGTTTTAGCAACTTTTTTAATTTCATCTTTCCAGTTTTCAGAAGTAAGCTCAATAGGATTTTTTTCTGTTTGAGCCATGGCATTATTAAGCATGGTAAAATTAGGCTCTAATTCTTTGGATTTACCCATATACCACAGTAAATCATACCAATCTCGTCCTTTTGCATATTCACGGCATAAAAGCGCGTGGATTTTTCCTGCAAGCAATGAAGGCAAGTCATAATGCAATGTATAGAACATAAACGTTGATTTATATACTGAATTTGTTTCTACTCCTCCACGAGGAGGATTTGTATCAATTTCTACCTTAATAATAATTTTTTGATCTTTTAACGGGCTGGGGCCGGTTTCATTAAGAATCCCTGAAAATTTTAGCAAAGCGCTGTGCACTGTCCGCTCACTGCTGTGTTTAATGTTTAAATCGTAACCGGCTAAATTGAATTCCTGTTGAATTTGATTAATCATCGCATTAAAATCATAATTTTTTGCTTTATTTGACAGGCTAAAATTAATGTCTTCTGAGAATCGCCTAATCTGGTGAACAAAACGCAGAGCTGTGCCCCCGGTAAAAACAAGATTTTGATAAAATTTTGTTTTGTAGGCAACGTACAGAAAATAGGCCTGTAAATATTCTCTCACCCTATTTAAATTATTATTAAGGGTTAAGTTGGGATCAACGACTGATTTAAGGTATTCTTTCATTTTAGAACCTTGTACCTTTTCTTTTCCAATTTGCAGAATTTGATAAAAGACCGGGCAATATTATTAGTTTTCTTGTTATATCTTAACCTTAATTCGTTAAAACGCTTAAAATTAAGAATCTCAAGGTTCTGGAACCTATAAGATTCAAATTCGCCTTCTACCCCTTTTAAATCTTGGTGAAAATAGAAAAAATCTAGAAGGGCCTTTTCAGGATAAGCGATGAAGTAATTCTCTCCGCTCTCAACCCTTCTGGTATATCCGCCAAAAATGCTTTCTTTAACTGAACGATACTCAAAAATACCGATAGGGGTATTATATGTTGTCGTTTTCTTAGCTGTAACCGAAGTATAAACCGTAACTTTTTCCGGAATAAGGTCGTAGTGGCCCAAAGCGTATTCAAGGCTCACGTATGACGGAGAAAGCAAAAAGTTTGAAATAAAACCCATTGATAAAGGTTTTTTACGTAAGTCTTCATTTAATACGTAAACACCTCTCTTAAGCGGGATCAGATGTCCTTGTTTGCGCCAGTACTGCACATCACAACGAAGCCCTTGAGTATTGCCTTGTAACAAAGCAAAAGTTGAAGAGTCAATCAAAGGTTCACTGCTGTATTTTTTTACGAATTCTGATAGTTTCATTTCTTCATATATATGTTTTTATATATCTACAGAAACAAGTATACCATAAATTTGCTCTTTTACAAGGCGGAGGTTGAAACCTCCGCTACAAACTTTAAATTAGATTCTTTGCCGCTGGAGAAGTTGTCAAGGACGCGGACAAAATGTAACCAACTGAAATTGTTACTTAGCCATATCCAATTTAGTTGCCCAATCTTTCAATGAAGGCAGGTATTTTTCCAAATTCTTCGGTAATGATTTCTTAAGAGAATATGTCGAAACACCTATTGGCTTGCGAACATCTTTTAATGCATATTCTACGATTGTCCTGCTCTTGTTTTTACAGATGATAATTCCAATGGCAGGATTCTCTTCTTCAAGCTTATCCCGATCATTAAGCGCTGAAAGATAAAACTGCATTTTTCCGGCATACTCAGGTTTAAAATCGCCGATTTTAAGTTCAATCGCAACCAAACATCTCAATTTTCTATGATACAGAAGGATATCCACGAAATATTCACGGCCGTCAATCTCTATTCTATGTTGATTGGTGACAAAACAAAAATGCCCACCCAATTCCAGCAGAAACCGCCGAACGTTTACCATGAGCGCTCGCTCCAGCTCGTTTTCTAAATGATCATTGCCTAATTCCAAAAAATCAAATGTGTATTCATCCTTAATAGCGAGTTTCGCTTGATTTCGAATCTTAGCGGGTATCGTTTTATCAAAACTTGTTTGATTTAAAAGTGCCTTCTGAAAAGATTGGTTTTCAATTTGGTGGATAAGGACGTCTTTTGTCCAGCCGAATTTTTTAATCATGCCGATATAAAACCCCCGCGCGGCATCATTTTTGCAACTCATTAAAATAACCACATTCTGCGTCCAGCCAATTTCTCTCACCAATGGTGAGAGTTTTTTGTTTCCGTTATAGGTTTGATAAAATTGTCTCATTCGCCAAAGGTTTTGCGCTGAGAATCCCTTGATTCCCGGAAATTCTTTTTGCAAGTCTTTAGCCAGGGTTTCAACAACCGACTTTCCCCAACTCAATTTTTTTTGTTTTTCAACAATTCTTTTCCCGATGTCCCAGTAAAGCGCAATTAACTCCTTATTTACGGCTTTAAGGGCTTCGTACTGGGAAGCGCGAACCCGCTTTTTAATATCCTCGAGAAATGATTTATATTCGTGATCCAATTTTAGCTCCATTTTGTCCTCCTTTTCCTGCGTTATTAATATGTCCTCTTACTATTAATAGACGCAAGGAAAGGGAAAATCTAACTAAATATTTTACTTCTACAAATACCTATAAATATACGCTGGGATGTGGTACTGGATATTGGTTAAAATGCATCCCAGAAGCTTGGCATGGGCTTGGCTAAGGAGCTGTTGGCTGCGGTGCACCACCCCTTTTTGCGTACGGCCGGCCTGAATGACCATTACTACTCCATCTGTTTGAGGGCCTAAGATGCTGGCGTCAGTAACAGGTATAACTGGCGGAGTATCAAATATTACATAATCATATTTTTCTTTGACCAGATTGAGAATTTTTTTCATTTTTAAGGAAGCCAAAAGCTCAGCGGGGTTCTTGGGCCTTTTTCCAGCTGGCAGAATGGTTAGATTGTCGATCCCAATATTAACTAAGCTGTCCTCTATATTTGCACCGTCACTCAGTATGTCCGATAATCCTAATTCGGATTTAACTCCTAAATATGTATTGATTTTTGCTCGGCGCAGGTCAGCATCGACGAGCAAGATTCGTTTTTTATCCATATCATGCGCCATGGAGATGGCTAGATTAATAGAGGTAATGGTTTTGCCTTCAGAGTGGGTTGAGCTGGTGATGATAATTGTTTTAGGCGGTTTGGCTGTATCAAGCGCTAGCATGTTGGTGCGCAGGGTGCGATATTGCTCGGTAACCGGGGATTCCGGCTCATAGAAGGCCACGATGCGCGGGTCAATTTTGGAGTCGACTGTTTTACGCGTGACAAACTCATACTTAACTTCTGATTGCTGGTCCTGTTTTTCTAAGTGCCCAAGTCGTTCCTGAGCGGCTTTTTTTAATGCGTCGGTGATTTTACCCATTTAAGCTCCTTATTAATTTGATTTACTAGTTAATATCATAATGAACACTGCGGCCTTTACCTGGCAATTGACATAATATTTTTTTATTCAGCAGATCCGAAATTTCACGAAAAGCTGTTGCCCGGCTGACCTTGGCAATACCAACATATTTGCGCGTTGTTAACCCACCAATAAAATTCCCCTGTCCTTCTTCCAGAATACGGTTCAGAACTTTTTTCTGCCGTTGATTAATCTCAATCTGAGCATATTTATTCCAAAATTCAAAACGTTTAAATACATTCCCCATTGCATTTTGTGACTGCTCAATAGATGCTCCAACACAGTTTATAAACCATAAATACCACTTTGTTGCATCTAGTCGGCAGCATTGCACATCTTCAAGTATTTGGTAGTAATCATTGCGCATGCGCATGATTTGCGAAGAAACACTGTAAAATCTGACATTTAATTTTTCATCTTGCGCCAATGCCATATCCGTTAAAACACGCGCTAAACGGCCGTTACCGTCTTCATAGGGGTGGATGGTTACAAAACGCAAATGTGCTTCTGCCGCGCGCAATATCCCGTCCATCTGCTTGCCTGAAGTATTCCACCATTTTAAAAATAATTTTATTTCTTCATGGAGCCGTTCGCCAGGTAACGCTTCAAAATGCACTTTTTCTTTACCAATGGGGCCGGAAACAATCTGCATTGGTTCGATGCCCCTTAGTTTGCCGGTTTTAATTTTTCGTAAACCTGAGTATCCCGTTGGAAACAATGCCGCATGCCAACTGTTAAGCCGTTCTAAGGTTAAAGGCTGTTTATGCAAACGCACGGCATCAAGCAAAATGTCAACCAGGCCGTCGATATTTCTATCTTGTGTGCCAACGCCTTGCGGAAGCCCTAATTTTTTTGCTACTGATGAACGCACAGTATCCCGATTAAGTTTGTGGCCTTCGATTTCGGCAGTTCGAACCGCTTCTTCAACTAATACAACAGCCTGGGCTTCGGTTTCAAGCTTTAAATCAAGTACTGCTACGCGGCCTAAAAGCTTGCCTTGTATAACACGCAATAGGCTTAGAGGCTTCAAAATCGCCGCTTCGTCGTAGGAAAATTGGTTCCAATTTTTGTGTTCCCAGATGTATTTCATATATATGCCTGCTTTAGGAAGCGATTAAATCATATAATCGCTTCACTTTATGATACAATTATAACACGTTATCGTTTCATTTGCAAATTTTAATCTACTGTAAATCTGGGGACAGTTCCCCTTTTCCATGAGAATAACTACATTAATTCCGGGGACACGTACAAGTACGTGTCCCCGTGTTATCATATGGAATCTGGCATTTGAATATCTTTCATTGAATCTGATTTATGGCCAAGCTCACGCTCTTTAATAATTTCATGTATAATTGAAGCGGTGATCGTTTTTGTTTCATAAATATACCCGGAAAGTAGCGCGCTGTCACAGATTAAATTGATAATTCTTGGGGTTCCGTTAGAATGTGAAAAAATAGCATCAATCGCTTCCGGGGTAAAAATTTGTAAATCTTCATGTAAGACTAGCTTGATCCTGTGTTTGATATATTCATGGGTCTCTTCTTTGGTCAGTGAATTGATGTGATAGTTAATGGCGATGCGCTGTTTAAATTGTTCAAGTTTGATATGCGCTAACTTAGTTTTTAATTGAGGCTGGCCCATAAGAATAATCTGAAGAAGTTTTTCCTTTTCAGTTTCCAGGTTTGAGAGCATCCTTATCTCTTCTAAGACTTTTGAGGTCAAGTTTTGTGCTTCATCAATAATTAACACAACATTTACATCTAGAGAGAGTTGTTCGATAAGAAATTTATTCAGTTGTTTGATTAGCTTTTGTTTGCCGCCCGGGGTATAGTCAACCTCTAGTTCATCTAAAATCTGTTCAATAAGTTCTTTCTGTGTGATATGAGTATTGGTGATCATGGCTATTTTTGTATTGCCTTCAATTTTATTTAAAAGTGTTAAAAGTGTGCGGGAGACGGTAGTTTTGCCTGCACCTATTTCTCCGGTAATTACCACAAAACCTTTGCGTTCTTTAATTGCATAAATTAAGCTGTTTAAGGCTTCAGTATGTTTACTACTGGCAAAGAAAAATTTGGAATCTGGTGTGGTGTTAAAGGGTTTTTCGCTAAAATTATAGAATTTTTTATACATA
>CAYHRM010000007.1:0-7438 GCA_964359035.1 uncultured Planctomycetales bacterium | reverse complement strand
TACTATCTTCTTAACAAGTAATATAGCAAGGCAATGATGAGCATGGCCACTGAGGCGATTGCTCCGATAGTAACTAGTCGTTTATACTTAGCTTTTTCTTTATCAATCTCTTCTTGTGTCGTTAAGCGAGAGATGGCGCCTAAAACCGGCACGTTTAAGGTTGTTTTAGCTTCTTCTAGATCTAAAATGGAGTTATCCAGGAATTCCCTGGCAAAAATTAGCCCGCCCCCTAAACATATTCCGCCAAAAAGCCCCATCAAGGTAACTAATAGTTTGTTGGGTTTAGAAGGGGTTAGCGGAAGGCGCGCCGGATCAATAATTGTATAGCGGGTGCCTTCTTTAGAGGCTTCTAGCCGCTGAGTAATTTTAGCGGTCTCTAACTTTTGTAAAAGTAAATTATAAATATTTTCATTGACCTTTGTATCTCGGGCTAGAGCGGAATCCACCTTGTCCATCAGCATAAGTTTGTAAATTGCTGTATTGGGATCAGTAGGAGTATTTGGGTTTTGCCCACCTCCTGTGGAATCATCAGAAGCCTCTTTAGTCATTTTATCAAGTTCTTTTCTTAATACTTCGGCGGCCGCGGAATTAACCGGTTTGCCGGCCACGGTTATCTCATATTCTCCGGAAGCCAACTCTTTATTTACGATGGCAATTTTTTGCCTGAGCTCTTTAACTAGCGGGTGCTCTTCTGTAGAGTCAGTGAGTAGTTTTTTAAGCTGGTCCTCTAGCTCTGCTACTTCAGATTCTTTAATTTTTCTTTTGTAAAGTTCGAGCTGTTCAGTGATAAAATTTATGGCGACATCGGTTTCCTTGGTCTGAGCGCGCATATTTTCTTCCAGCAGAATGTCGGTCATGGTTTTAGCAATGAGCTGGGTTTCTTGAGGATTGCTTCCAATATAGGAAATCTTAATCAGGTTAGCAGCGCGTACCTGGACAATGATGTCATTTCTCAATCCCAGGATGAGTTTTTCAAAATCTTTTTGAGAGCTTACCTGTTTATCCAGGTTAAGTTTTTTAGTTAAAGAAACCAGGCTGTTCCAGCCTAAAAGTTGTTCTTTAATCGTTTTCATGCGGTCTTCAACTGAGGAAGAAACAGCTAATCCCTGCATGAGAGGGTTAATCGATTTTTCCTCTTGCACTAGGATAACTGCGCTGGATTGATATTTAGGAGGAAGAATAAAACTAAAAACAATACCGATCACCAGGCCTACCCAAGCGGCAGCGACAATTAACCACTTGTTCCTGAAAAAGATCTTTAAGTAATCTGCGGGGCTACGAGTTTGTAAATTTTCAGTATTTTCCATGCTAACCTTTCTTTATATAGTCTTTATAATGCGAGCATTTTGGCGCTGGTTTTCATTGTTGATGCACCTTCTGGCCCGGATGAAGCTAGGCCGACAGTAGTGGCCACTGGACTGACTACTCGGATAATTTTGGCCATTACGGTTGAGGGAACGTACAAGACATCCCCGGGAAACATATCGATATTTTTTCTTAAATCGCCGATGTATAAGATGGCGTAGATGTTTACTGGTTTATTTTTAACTTTTCCGCTTTTGTCCGGAGTAATCAGGCTGCATTTACGCATGGCGGCAGAATATGTCGGTAGGCCGGAGTTAACCACGGCATCCCTTACGGTGATGGTTTCGGATTTGATGTAATATTTTCCGGGTTGGCCGACTTCTCCTAAAACAAAAATGAACTTACTTCTATATTCGGTAATCGTGACGTTAACTTCAGGCCCGACTAAATAGCTGGAAAGGACCTTGACTAATTTATCCTGGACCTGCTTTTTGGTTAAGCCCTTGACATCAATATCACCGACAAATTTAATTTGAATTTTTCCTTCGGAGTTAATCGGGAATACCCCGCTAAATTCCGGGTGGCGCATCACGGTAACTTCGATGATATCATCCGGGCCGAGGGTGTATTTTACTGAATCAAATTCAGAGGTGGTGGCTTCTACTTGGTAGCCGGGTATATTAGAAGGTATGGCTAAGGTGTAACCGCCTTTTTCTGGAGTTTTTTCTAAGGTGGCAGTAGTCTTAGGTGAAGTTGTGGTTGCTACAGGTGCAGGCGTAGCTGCTTGAGCCTGAAGCGTGTCTTCTGCGGTGGCGATAGATAAAAATGAACCAATTAATAGGCCTAAACTAATGGTTAAAGTGGGAAAAAGTTTACTTTGCATTGGAAGTCTCCTCTAGATAAACTACTGTGTCTTTAAAAGCTTTAAGTTTTTTGAAATCGTTCTTGTCGTAGACCCTCCAGAGCCTCCAATCGCGTTTAGGTTTGTTCACCTTGCCGGATTTCTCCCAACGCATGATGGTTTTAGGAGTGACGCCAATTCGATCTGCCACATCTGTAATGGTCATTTTTTCGTTACCCAATTTATCCCCCTCTTCTTAGTATGTCTGTGTATGTCTAGGTATGTCCGACATTGTCATATACTTACTATTACAGCAGTTTCCGTGCCAAGTTGTGGAAAAAAGAAATAAAATAAATCATAAATGTAAAGCTTTGGCTATCAAAGAGATGGGTATGCGATGGGGTTTAGTTTAGTTAAAAAATTTAAGCGATTAAAGCGCGTAAATGCGGCTTGTTGCGATATTGAAACAAAATGGTGATTTAATTCCGGAGTTAATTATAGCTTATAAACCTTATCGCCTTGTCTTACTCGGGAGCTGACTTGTAGGCCGATTTCATCGCCTTTTTTGGCGCTGGAGATCTCTACGCGATCTATCTGCATGGAGGAAACGATTTGGGTAAGATCGCTGGTATGCCCCTTTATCTTTACTGTGTCCCCCTTGGCTAGCGGCTTTTTCATTTTGATTACGGCAGCTTGGACATGTGGAAAATAATGGGTAACTAAACCAACTAGGTCACCTTCTTTTTGTGTAGTTTTTTTCTTTAAGGCGGCCTTTTTTTTGAGGGGTTTTTTCTTAAGTACGCTTTTTTTGGTTACTTTTTTTACTGATTTCTTTACTGATTTTTTGGTTGCCTTCTTTATTACTTTCTTTACAGGTTTCTTGGTTACCTTTTTTGCCGCTTTTTTGACTTTCTTTTTTAAAGCCATGCGACCCTCCTGTGTAATAATTAAGTGTCGTGTCCCCGGAACTATAATATAACTTTTTCGGAAATCTTTGAAATAACTGGAATTCCACAGTAAATACCTAAGGCGGCTTGCATGATTCCCCATAAAGAGACCAGCAGGAATAATGCATATCCAAAAATACCAATTAACCACCCCAATAAAGGTATAATCGAAAGTATAAATGCCGCTACTTCTAAAACAAAAAGTACTAGTCCCTGCCGAGCATGATAGAGAGCGAATTTATTATTTCTCTTTAAAATTAAAGTAATTATGCAAAGAAAAGAGACATACGAAATAATAGCGAAGAATTTGCCTTCGCGAATCTCTTGTTCCTCTTCTTGTGGGTTAGTCATAATTATTTATCTACTTCTAATAGAGAATCTAAAGTGCCGTAGCTATTTAATTGCGTTAATGGGTTGGTCGGATCTTCAGACCAGCTGCCATCAATTACAAAACGATAGCGGTATTTACCATTGTTTAAGCTTAAGCGTTTAGTCCAGTAGCCATTAGTTTGCTCCATGCGGCTGGATTCATCTAATTTCCAGTTGTTAAATTCACCGGCGATATAAACTTCTTTGGCTTTAGGAGCAGCTACGGTGAGGGTAACGGTTTTTAATTTAGGTAAAGTTTCCTTAAGGATCTCATTCATCCGTTTTTCTAAGATTTTTTCTAAAGCTAATGATGGCGTAGGCGAATTTTCTTGAGAGATAATTTCCCGTGAAAGAGAAAAATAATCTTTTGCCCCACGGCAATACTTATCATAGGACAAAATGTTTAAGCCTTCATTTTGCGCTTCTTTTAATTTTACGTTTACGTGAATGATATTAGAAAACATTTTATTTTTATAATCGGTTTTAATTTTTTCCAGCATCTTAAATGAATGTTGCAGCCGTGAATCAAAATTAGCCACCAGAATCCTAAAATCTACGTTATGGCTTAATCTTTCTTTGATCAGGGTAATGATGCTAGTGAGCTGGTTTACGCCTTCCAGCGAAAATCTACTGGCTTCTACTGGAACAATAATCTCATTCGCGGCGCGAATGGCGTTAATCGTAAGAATTCCTAAGTTTGGAGGGCAGTCAATTATAATATAGTCATAATTATTCTTAAAATTTTTCAGGGTATCCAGAAGACGGGACTCCCTGCCAATCTCTCCGCTTAACTCTTGTTCTAGGGTGCTTAAAACTATACTCGAAGGGGCAATGTCGAAATTTTCACCTAAATTTTGAATAATCTCTTCAATCCTGCATTTTTTATTGGTAATTTTAGAGAGGACATTGTAAATGCTTAAATTGGCTTTAATGTTTAGGCCGCTGGTGGCATGTGCCTGAGGGTCAAGGTCAATTAAAAGAACCTTGCGGTTATTTGTGGCTAATGACGCCGCTAAATTTATACTCGTAGTAGTTTTACCGCAGCCGCCTTTTTGATTCGAGATGGTAATAATACGCATTTAGTCTCTCCTCCTCTATAGGGTTTACTTCAACACTCTTATATTATCCAGAAAAACTATTCCTGATTTCTCCCGAACATTCCATTCTTCAACACTAAAAGCTAATTCTTTCATTTGAGTCCAATCATTCATTTTAGCGAAACGCTCAAAATCAATTTTTTGTTCGCCCCATTTATTAAGAATATCTTTAATGTAAACTTCAGATCTTTCGTTAAAGCGGTTAGTAAATTCTATTCTTAATGAAATTATATCTTTGGGGTTAGTTTTTCTTACACTAAAAGCCAATGATTTATATTTAGATAAATTTAGCTGTTTAAGGTTTAAGAAAAAAGTCTCTTTTTTAGCCGGGTCAAAATTAAAATTAATTTTTGCCGTATCCTGATATAAAAAAAGAGCAATCTGTCCGGGATGGTTACGGTTTTGGACATGTGAATAAGTAACCAAGCTGCCCAATCCTAAAAACATCACCAATCCGATAAGCGCTATCTTCTGGATCGATTTAGAATAAAAATTTATTCTATGTTTTTTCTTTGAAGATTTTGAAGAAGCATCTAAATAAATATTAGCCAGATGCTCATAAATTTCTTTCTTGTTCACCACTTACCTTCTTCTTATATATCTTTTACGTCGTTTTTATGATTAAAAAATTATGAATTCTATTTGATGATATTTTATAACATAAAACCCTATTCATGTCAAGGAGTTATGGGGGTAGTGTGGGTTTAAACCCACACTACGAGTGTTAATAAGTTTAACGAGTGCCAATAAGTTTAAGCTTACTCTAATGAAATACCATAGTTTGTGTTAACTCAGCGGCTGGCTACAAGAGATAGTGTTTTACTAATCATACTAAGGAGTTAAGGGCCCTGCAAGATATGCCGGCGGTTTTTTATTAATTAGCGCATAAAGGTTAGCTAAATGCAGCCTAAATAAGCGGTCAAATGATCCATCTGGGTCCTCTCCTGCCCACCAAAACCAGTCGCTTCCTTCTAAAATATACATTTGTTTCCAGGCCAAATCGCTAGGGTTGTTCGTTTCTTGAATCGCCTTGCGCGCTTGCGCCAGCCATTCCCAGGCTTTTGTTTTATGGGGATTGCCGATCCATTTGCCAAATTCTCCGTAAATCCAGGAGCCGGCGCTTAAGCGTTCAATTTCTTTTTTAGCGGGATTAGTTTTTAAATAATCACTGACGGTGGTCATTTTCACAAAATCTGCCTGGCTTAGCCGTTGATAAAATAATTCCAGAAAATCATGGCCGTCATTTCGATAAAACTCCCAGGCGTTTTCACCATCTAAGGCAATCGTAACTAAAATGTCTTTGCCTTTAAAGGCCTTATTAATATTCTCTAAATGCATCATGAAATTATTTACCGCATCCAGCTCATTCATTTTATGATAAACAAAGCCGATTAAGTCTGAAAGATTGCGATCGCGAAAAACAATATTTAACTGGCCGGCTTTTCTTTCTAAAAGGTGCGGCTGGTAAAGCAGTTTGGTATCGCGCTTTTTTACCTTCAAGGATTTAAATAAGATTGCTTCATCCGTAACAATCCACTTTATTCCGGATTCAATAATATAAGGCAAAATATGCTCACTTACTCCCTCTTCAGACGGCCACATGCCTAGCGGCGCATGATCAAATCTTTGTTTATAAAATTCGATCGCGCTGTCAATTTGATATTTGGCGTCCAGTGGGTAATTAAATTCTTGTTTTGGCAGAACGGTTTTTTTATTTGCCTCTTTGGCGATGTTGGTATCATAAAGTAAAGGTAAGATGGGGTGATAATAGGGCGTGACACTGATTTCTGCCTGTTGATTATTTTGGGCTAGCTTATAGGCTGGAATTATTCTTTTTAAAATCTCCAGCTGCTGATTTAAAACTACTTGTTTGTCCTCTTCCGTAAAAAATCGTTCTTTATCTACGATCTTTTTTAATTCTGGGATATTTTTTCTAAAAGAGGGGTCAATCCAGAAAAGGTTAAAGCAGACCTGTAGATCAAGATAATCGGCTAGAGTAAATTCCTGGGCTGACTTTCTTTTAAAATATAATTGCCAGTAGCGCGGGGAGAAGGCAATAACTTTGTCCGTATTGATGGAGAAGAAATTTTGTAATATAAAACCTTTTTCAGGGCTGGTTAATTGATCGGCCGGTTTTTTGGAAAGCTGGAAATATTTATCTTTTACGCGTCCCTGGTTATAATCCTCAACCTGTTCGAATAAAGATGGCACCACATTAAAGGTAAGTTTAATTTTGGGAAATTTATCTAAGAGTTGCACCATGTCCAGGTAGTCTTTAACCCCGTGCAGCCTTACCCAGGGAAGGTCACTCTCTCCACTGAGGAGGTTCTTATAATACGGTTGGTGCATATGATAGATGATTGCTAGATTAAGCATAGGTTTTGTTAATTATACCATTAAAAAAGACTTGCAGTAATTATTTATTTTGTTAAAATATATTTAAGGAAAGGAGGTTTATATGAAGAAGATAAGTTTTATAGTTTTTGTTTTGTTTGTCGTGGTAATGCTTAATGGTTGTGCCACTCCCTATCCTATGGGGATAGTCTATACTGAGATTAAGGCTCCTATAGCCGCAGGATCGGGTGCAATGTCTTATAGTAAAGTTGGTACCGCTAAGGCTACCTCGATTTTAGGTATTGTTGCCACAGGTGATGCGAGTATTAAAACTGCTGCTGCTAATGGTGGAATTAAAACTATTAAATATGTTGATTATGATGCTAAGAATACCTTAGGCGTTTACGGCGAATACACGACCACTGTTTACGGAGACTAATATTCGTTAAATAAGTGTAATAAAATGGGCTGGATTTAACTCCAGCCCATTTCATTACTTTGTTAAAAAGTATTTTTCTTCCCGATTATTTTAAAAAACTGTCTTT
>CAYHRM010000006.1:0-22109 GCA_964359035.1 uncultured Planctomycetales bacterium | reverse complement strand
GAAAAGGAGTAAGAATAGAAAACTGAACCGAATCCGGGTCCAGCTTAAGTCCGCGCTTAATTGTATTTTTAATCGTTTTCTTTGTCTCGCCGGTAAAACCAAAAGTGAAAGTAAGGTGCACTTTTATTCCTAAATCTTTTGTAAACTTAATCATTTTTTCCGCTTTACTTATATCCAACCCTTTCTGACAATTAGAAATAAACTCCGGATTAAATGTTTCCACCCCGTATTTTACCGCGGCTAATCCCGCTTTCTTCATCGCCAAGAGAATTTGCTCATCCATCGTATCTGCACGGGCCATAATTGCCCAAGGAATATTACTTAAACCCCTAACCATTAGCTTATTGCAAAATTCAAGCATACGAATTTTTCCAATATTAAAAGTATCATCGTCAAAATAAACAGATTTAAAACCCATATCTTTAACCAGATGCTCCATTTCATTTATGACATCATCGATATCCCTAAAACGATAAAAATTACCTCCATACATAACCTGCGGCCATAAACAAAAATTACAATTAAAAGGGCATCCCCTAGAAGCTAACATCTGCACAGAAGGGCTCGGGATATCCCCCGGTAGGTCCCAATACTTATCCATTGGCAAGCTATTTCTATGCGGCCAGGGCAAAGAATCTAAAACGCAGAGCTGTCTTTGGGGTGTACTTAAAAATGCCTCGCCTTTTTTATAAAGAATCCCGGCAACCTTAGAGACATCCGAATCGTCTTCTATTGCCTTAATTAAATCCAAAAGCGTAAATTCATATTCTCCTTTTAAAACAAAATCAATAAACGAATACTGACGCATAAAGGCAGGTTGATAAATTAAACTATTGGGGCCGCAAAGAATAATCTTTATATTATGCTTTGAAATTTTTCTTAAAATTTCCATATCCTGAAAAAAAGAGGGAATAGAAGTTTCTGCCACCAAATAATCGATTTTTTTATCCAACATTCGGTGCACAAAGGCATCTTCAGTTAAATGCTCGGCAATTGCATCCATAATTTCAGCCTGAATCAAATTTTTCTGTAACAAAGATGTCGCTTGAGCAAGAAAAAACGGAAAAGGTAAATATCTGCCTTCTGTAGCATCTTTAGTGTGCGGCCAACGTGAACCTGCGCGCACCCCCCAAATACCATCTTTATACCAAGGCAGATTAGCCAACAAAACCTTTAGGCGTTTATTCATATAAGGTAATTTATTTTCTTTAAAAACAGCCCTTACCACATCCTGCCGTAAAGACTCTATTTTAAAATCTAAATCCACATCATTTTCAAATATTTGTAGATTAATACGAAAAGATTGCAAAGAACCGGCAACTAAATTACGCTGCTCAATCTGTTCAATAATACTAAAACCAACTATTCTTAAATTTTCACGATAAGAACTATTTTGAATCAAAACCTTAGCTTTTTGATTATCTATTTCAAATGAAAATGCGGGCAAACCCGCTCCTTCTTTAGAAAAACGAACTCCCGCTAATAAAGAAGGTGATGGATTAACTTTAAAATCAAACCAATCTTTCTGAAAGCGGCAGAAAGCTCCTTGCTCATAGCCAGAAAACCAATAAGTATAAGTTGGATTTAATAAGTGCAAGATCCTTAATTCATCAACATGCAGCCATTCCGTGTTTACAGATTCAATCTCCCAAACAAAACGCCCCTTCTCGCAAATATTTATTTTCCAGATTTGAATAACCGGGATAAAATCAAAACTAATCTGAACTTTAAAAGAATCTGAATTTTTTTCTAATAATTGCCATTTAGCTTTGGATGAATCCGTCCAGAGCCCTAAAGTATTAACTCCAATATTTAATCCGCTGCCTAAAGTTAACTGTTTGCCTGACCAAAATACCTGTATTCCGCCATCAGATAAAAGAATACGTAATGGGCCCGAAGCAATAAAACAATCCTCTTTGGGATTTTCTTTACGGCGTAAAATAAATATGAGGTATTTTATTCCCCGCCAAAAAGCATAAAACAAACCGGCAGAAATAAAATATTGTTTAAATTTTTTATAGAGGTTATTTGTTCCCAATTTTTATCATTCCTGAAAAATATAAACGTTTTTTTAGAGGCAGTAATTTCTTATTCAGCTTCAAATATTGAAGCAAACGGCTATGATATAAATAATCACTATTTTCAATTAAGGCCCTGGGCATAAGATATGGCTTCTGGTTAAAGAAAGCAATAGTTGGCAAGCCTTTTTCACTAACCATTAAACTTTTCTTACTCGCATTACCATACCAATACCTAAAAGGAAGAATATCGTAATCTAAAGTAAATTCATCTATAAACTTCCCCTTAACCATATCCTTAACCGACCATTCTTTATATTTATCCAACAACATCATGCTAGTTTGTTCTATTTCGATCTCTACTGCTTGATGAACCTCCATGCTTATTACCCAGCGTATTGTATTATCTGCGCTAAGCTTTATCTCCCATAACTGCGAAATAGGAATATACGGCCATTTACCTAAAATAACTGCCGACTGCTTATCTTTTTCAACCAAACTCCACATCGCCTGAGATGAATCATACCAAATATTTTTTGAGCGCACCGCTGTATAAACACCTAATCCAAAAGTTAATTCTTTATCTTTCCAAAATATACTACCCCTTCCGTTATTAAATATAAATTTAAGATTTTTCCGGGAAATTGCCGCCGCTGTATCTACAACATGATCTTTTTTTAATCTAACTGGCGAGTTAAAAACAATCCTGGCTTCAAATAAATCATATCTACCCACAGGAACAACCCTCTGGATCCATGGAACAATTGATTGAAAATTAAGGCAAATAATTTCAGCATTATCAATTTTACGTTTATATAATCCAGTGATATAATTGTTTTGGGTGCGGATATCAAAAACTATTCTTACCTGAGCAGCTTGCCTAGAACTAAGCGCGATACTACAAACCCTGCTATTTTTAAAACGAACAGGGGATATTTCATTTACATATTGGGGATTTAATAAATTCCCTTTTTCATCTGGGGTTTGCCAATCTTGATAAATATTAGAAAGCTCAAATAATAAATTACGCTTATCTAAAAAGATCTCTTTTTTAGTCTCTAGTTTAATTTTTAGACTAAGCACGCCTCCTTCCTGAAATACAAGCTCCCAAATTTGAGTAAACGAATTAAAATGCAGATTTAAAACTAGTTGATATTCAGAGATTTTTTTTATTTCAAAACCAAGATCAACAAGTTCAGTTAAAGGTAAAATGCTGTGGACACCTCCAGCGGTAGTTATTTTTTGATCTTTATAATAAATTTGCACACGCCTGTTCGTTTCATCAACAAACAAACGGCAATCATCGCGAGTAATTGTATGTTCATTTAAATAAAAATCCTCTTGTTCTTTTCTGCTACGCTCTGCTGTTTCTTGCGCTAATCTTTCTTCCTTAAGCCTTTTAGCTTCACCCTCTTGATGCTTCAAAAGCAAAATTTGACGTTCATGCTCTAAACGCTCTTTAAAATCAACGCTCTGAGAACAAGCCATAATGGTTAAAGAAAGATTTTTACTATCAATAGAATAAAGATTCAAAATTCTTGATTCCTGCTCATAACCAGAATTAAAAAACTTAATAATATTATTTTCGAATTTACTTTCAAAAATTAAACCAGGCAATAAATTATCAATACTCGTAAATATCCCCAATTTCTGTTTTGGTAAAACATTAAGATTTAAATCAACCCAATTGATTCTATGAGAAAATTCTGGAAAACATCCCTGCTGGTCTAATAGTATCCATTCATCATAAGTAGAAACCAAAAATAAATTAAAATTATACTGATTAACCAGATTTCCTTCGTTATGAATAGCTAAATCCAAAATATTATTGTGTAATTTTATACTAAATTTTTGTAAATAATGATGATCTTCCCTGTTTCTTCCCTCAGCCTTAAGCTCAGATACAGAATTAGATGTAATTTTCCAAGATAAATTAGTAGAAGGAAAATATAACTTAAGCGCAGGATCAAAAAATGAACAGTACCCCCCGACAGAACCAGTGATATAATTACCTTGATAAGCTATACCTAGATGCCCGTTATTAAAAACCACTCTTAAACCCTGCTGCTCTAAAATACCTATCCCGGATTTTTCCCCCGCAGTCTCCAAATAGTAAGTAATTACCTGTGGCGGCAAGCCTTTAGTTATAATCTTACCTTTATCTAAAAACACAACCTTATCACAAAGCCGGCTGATAACACTCATATCATGACTTACTAAAATAATTGTTTTCCCGGATTTCTTCAGCTCCATTATTTTCTTTCTACATTTTTGTTGCGCCTCTTCATCACCCACTGCTAAAATATCGTCAATTAAAAGAATATCTGGCTCAGCAAACACCGCTAAAGCAAAAGCCAGGCGCATATACATTCCCTGAGAATAACATTTTATGGGTGCATCTATAAATTTACCTAAATTAGAAAATTCTATAATTTCATTAATTTTTTGTTTTAATGTTTCGTCATTTATCCCATAGCTGCGCGCATTAAGGACAAGGTTTTCTCTACCGGTAAATTCCGGATTAAAACCCGCGCCCAGCTCCATTATCGCGCTAACTTTACCTTCGATAGTTATTTCTCCTTTATCCGGAACAAGCATCCCGGCTAAAAGCCTTAAAAAAGTTGTTTTCCCGGCGCCATTTTGACCAATGATACCAATAACCTCACCTTTATTTATACTCAGGCTAACATCCTCTAGGGCCCAAACCTCCTCCCAACTAACTCTGCCTTCCGTAATAAACTTTATCCTATATTTTTCCCAAAGCTTGTCTACTTTAATCACGCTCATATTTTTTTCAAAATCTCTGCTTCATTAGATAAATAAAAAATATACCCTAAAACTAAGGTTGTAAACGACACCAGGCACAAAATAGATAAATCCATAATCGCTAGCGGCTGGCCAAAATAAAGTATTTTTCGATAAGCACTTACATAATAAGTAACCGGGTTAATTAAACAAACCCAGCGATAAGCTAAATTAAACATAGATTCCGAATAAAAAACCGGAGTAATCCAAAACCAAAACATCAACCCCACCGGAAGAAAATAAGCCACATCGAGGAAAAAAATATTTAAAACAGCAAAAATAAAGCTCAAACCTAAAATAAAAATTAAATTAAGTAAAATTAATATAATCAAAACGGGCAATAAATAAATCAAGGCTTTATTAATTATTAAAAAGAGAGGAATAATTATAAAAAAACCAAAAATAAAATGAATAAAGTTTGAAACCACCGAAGAAATAACCACCAGTTCCCGCGGGAAGATACCCTGCCTTAAAATACTCTTATTAACAATAAATACATTTGCCGCTTCACTAATCGCCTGGCTAATAAAAAACCAGGGAAATATGGCACAAAGTATAAAAAAAGCATAGTGTGGAATCTGAACTTTAAAAGCGGAAACAAATACAAAATTAATACACAGCGTCATCGCCAAAGGAATGATAATTACCCACCAAAAGCCTAATTTTAATCCAACATATTTCGATTTTAACCCTGCCACAGACATATCCCAAAGCGCGCGACGATAAATAAAAATATTATTAATTCTTTGTTTTAATATAGAAAATTTCATTTTTTATTTGATTTCTTACTTGTGTTAATATTATTATTTATACAATTTTCCGCTACCCTTTTACCATCAAGCATGGCATCTTCCATCGACATATATTGCCAACTACCATAACGACCACAAGTAATTACGTTATGAGAAGATAAAAATTGCCTTATTTCCTTGGTAGCCTGAGAATAATACTGATCATAGATAGGATAACCATATTTTATGTCGTTTATATCCTGAACCAATACTCGATTCTTCCTATTAAGAACCCCAACCTTATGCAAGCCAACTAAAATTTTATTAACAATCACCTGTCGATTAAGGGGTTTATTTTTTGAATAAGCGACCTCAGCATACAAAGAGCTTTTACCGGCTGGAGTAATATCATTAGAAAAATTATGAAAAAATCCGGCCCTAAAAATTACTGTTTCCTGGTGCGGAAAATACACCCAATGTTTACCATCATGGCACTCTCCCTCTACGCCAAGATTTAAATTAAAAACTGAATTCCAACGTAATTTTTTAAAAGCACCCATAACTTTATTAGGCAGTGGCTTAACTATTTTCATTAATTCAGGTAGGGGTATTGTCAAAATTAAAATATCATAGCCCTGTTTCCCTTTGCCAGTTACGGTTATTTGTTTCTTTTTAAAATCAATTTCGCTAACACAACAATTCTTAGAAACCTCTCCAATTTGTTTTTCAAATGCCAAGGGTAACTGATTTATCCCCTTTTTTTTAGGATACCAAAAAAAAGCATTATAACCGAATTGATTTTTACCTTTTTGGAAAAATCCATTAACCACTTCTGCTAAGTCAAACTGAGGAATAAACTTATCTGTCCAAGGGCAAACCATCTGATCCAAAGGAACTGTCCAGAATTTTTTATTATAAGGAATCATAAAATGCTTAGCTATGCCTTGGCCAAAAGTAGTATGAATCCATTTTAGAAAGTTACGCTGATTGCTACTTGCCCTAGAATTAGTCGCATGAATAAATCCCCACAAACATTCATTAGCTACTGGCTTAGGAAGAGCATGCAAATTAGCCTGAAAAGGATAATTACTAAAAATACCAAAACTATTAATCCAAGCGCTTCTTTCATGGCGCACTAAATTACCTTTTAATAATTTTTTCACCAAGCCTAAAGTATAACTATTTTGAAAATGCAAAAGATGCCCGTCATAATCAAAAATAAAACCATCTACCTCTTTAGAACGGCACAGCCCTCCAACGGCATTTTCTTTCTCTAATACCGTAGCATTTATTCCTGCCTGTTTAAGATGCCAGGCAGTACTTAAGCCCGCCAGGCCTGCTCCTAAAATAACAATCTTTTTCTTAGCCATTTATTTCTATTTTTACTAGCCTCCAAAACATACTTATACTTAATAAAAAAATAACGATAATAATGCCCACTGCCAAAAGGCTGTTAACCATGGTCAAAACAACTCCACAGCTAGCAAAAATAGAGCATAATATATACATAATCATAATCGTTTTAATCGGAGAAAAACCCAGCGCACCAATTCTCAACGCCAAGTGATCCCTGCTTTTGTTAAACGGTGGCTTTCTTTTAATTATCCTAAAAATAACTAGTAACAAGGTATCCATAATCGGCAGGCCCAAAATCATTAGAGGACTAAACAAAGCAAAAACATTATTCACTGATGCATAATGTGTAATTAAAGCAACCGAGGCGATCAATAGGCCAAAAAAATGACTTCCAGAATTACCCAAATAGACCTTAGCCGGAGGAAGATTAAAAATAAGAAATCCCATGCTACTTGCACATAAAATAAGGCTAAGTATCTGTACGTTTAAATCTACACTCAAAAAACCTATTAACAGGAATGCGCTACTCACAATCAAAACCGTCCCTGCCGCTAAACCGTCCAGAATATCCAACAGATTGAAGGCATTAGTCATACCTAAAATCCAAAAGAAAGTAATCACCGCATTGCCCCAAAAACCAAAATAGATAATATTTGTTTTTATCCCAAATGAAATTAATAGTAGCGCACAAAATGATTGGGCCATTAATTTTTGTAATACTGACAGCTCTCTTAAATCATCAATTACACCAAGCAATAGCATGCACAAACAAGCCCCGGCAATTACCGAGATCTTAATTATAGACAGATTAAACATAAAAAACCCTAAGCCTAAAGCAAAAATAAAAGCCAGGCCTATCCCCAAGCCGCCGATCCAAGGTATATTGTTTGTCTTAAGTATTTTATAGCTTAAAGAAACCCTGGCCAGGATAAGCGTAAAAATCATGCTAAAAATCAAAGCCACGATAAAAATAATCCAATATTTAAGCACTCTGGCCTCCTAGTAATAAATTAAAATATAATTCTTCAGTATGTTTAACCATGCTCTCTAATGAAAACTCTTCTTGCCCTATCTTTTCCCTAGAGAGCCTGGAAAATTCAAGCCTCTTTGGAATTTCGCTTAATAATTCCCTCACCCGAACCTGCATTGATTGTATATCATGCCTCTTCACCAAGCAACCTGTTTTACCATTAACCACAACCTCCCCGATGCCGCCAGTATCCGTAGCCACCAACGGGACTCCAGATGCCATCGCTTCCAAAACCACAATCGGTAACCCCTCCCACAATGAAGTCAATACAAAAACATCCAAACAAGATAAAATTAAAGGAATATCATTACGCCAACCGGTTAAAATAACCTGGCCATTAAGATTAAGTTGTTTTATCCGAACCTCAATCTTTTTACGTAATTGCCCGTCACCGACTAAAACAAATTTAATATCAGGAAAATATCTTTTAATCACGCTAGCTAATTCAACAAAGTCTAAGGGGGCCTTCTGTGGCTTAAAACAAGCGATCATCCCTACTACTAAATCTACATTCGTTAACCCCAGGGATTTCCGGGCAAAAATGCGCGTTTGGCTATGCTTAAACTCCTGACAATTTATACCATATCTAATCAAGGCATACTGGCTTAGCTTGCCAACCAAATTAGCTAACCCTTTATCTTTATCATGCTGGGAAACGACAATTATTTTACTCGTAAAAATCGCACAGGTCTTTTCCAAAACCAAATAAAAATAACCAACAATCCTAGGTTGATAATCATGAAAACTCCAGCCGTGAACAGTATGAATGATAATCGGTACTTTCGCAAACTTTGCCGCAAAACGCCCTAAGATACCTGCTTTAGAACTATGCGTATGGACAATCTGAATTTGATTTTTTTTAATAAAATTGTAAATTTCAATGAAGGCCAAGATATCTTTTAAGGGATTTATTGCACGCTCCAAAAACCCTGACCTCTTTAAGGTTAAGCCCTCCATCAATAAAACTTCTTTGATTAATAAACCATCCTTAGCTGTAAACAAAAAAATATTATATTTTTCTTTATCTAGATTATTAATTAAGCTTAGTAATTGCTTCTGAGCGCCTCCTAATTCTAATTTAGTGATAATATACAACAGATTAATTTTAGGCATTCAATAACACCATTGATTAATTTTATTCTTTAGCCATGGCGAGCCCCAAAATTACCCACCAAATTAAAGAGATTTCTGGCAAAAAAAACGTAAAGTCTAGAAAGTTGTGCATTAAAAATACCACACTAGCTGCCAATAGACCTGCCACTTGTCTTTTATAAAGAGATTGGGTTAAGTTTTTGAAACAAGTTTTAAGGGCAATAACCACAATCCAGATTAATGAAAATAAACCCAACATCCCCATTTCCACCCAAATCTGCAGATAAGAATTATGGGCATATCGGCTATTTTGTAGGTTAAAATTACCCAAACCCACCCCCACAAAAGGATGCGCTTTAATGATCGCCCAAGATTCCTGCCAATAACTTAATCTCATAATTGCAGAAAATGCAGGATGAAGGTACCCTTTTTGTGTTACCGAGCGCACGATAACTACCACCGCAATTGACAAGAATAGCCCCGCTAACCACAGAATATTGGCCTTTTTTAATTTATTTTGAACAGCAAAATAGATAATCAGAGCACAAAATAAACTTAAAAAAGCACCAAATGATTTTGTAAGTAAAAAAGCGGGAAAGATAAACATCAATAACCAAATTCTATTTTTATTGGTCAAAGTCAAGAGCGTAATCATCGCTAAATACCCGCCCAAAGCACCGGGAGTCACAAAAGGGAAAAAAGCCCTTTTACGCTGAAGATAATCTAAAACAAAAGGAGCGGTAAGATTATTCGTGGATAAATAATCCAAAAGGTGTTTAAAACCAAAAAAATATTGGTAGATAGCCAAAAAACTAATAATTAAACCTGCCAAAATAAACGTTTGCACCGTTAATATTTTATCTTTTTCAGATAAAGAAACGGCCATCAAAAATAAACACAATCCACTGATATATTGATAAAGTTGGGCTAAACTATTAGCTGTATTTTGAGAAAAAATCACCGACACGCATAAGGCTAAATAAAACAAAACCAACGGGTGGACTAAGAGTTGAATTTTTGTAAAAGAAGGTTTTTTATAAATTAAATATACCCCTAAAAGAACTAACAGTGTCAGAGAATAAACAAAATTTAAATAGGGGAAGGCAAGCGCGCAAATAAAAGGGCGCAGGAAAATTACGCTTAGAATAATCAACAACATTATATTCTTATATTTTGCATTAATTCCACCCGATAATGAAAAATTTTAAGCTCAATATAAATTATTTTATTTAACTCAAGGATTTAGTATAGCACAAGATTTTCAATCAGAAAATAGTCAATTAGAGGATCGGTAGCAGTTAGATTTTAGCTTTACGGGGAGTGCCAACACCAAGCGCTAGAACCAGTTAATCATGTTCTAATTAACATAACCCAGCGACCTGAGGCGCTCAACATCATCTTTATTTAAAATACTTGTTTTGTTTATTACGGTTGTCGCATCCTTTTTAGCAGTATACAATATACCCTGTAGTTTACCCAACATGGAAGAAATGAGATGCTTAATCACCTTTTCTTTTTTAAAATTAGTTGTCTTTAAGTGCGATTTTAGAAATTACTTTTATTCGGAGGAACTGAAACCACAATACAAAAACATCTCTTATCTACCAACAACATTAAGCAATTTTGTTTTCTTTTTTAAGATAAATAAACATAGCAACCTCAATAACTTTTATTTCTCTAAAATATTTTTAGAGCAATGGCCACTCTGACTAGAAGGATATTGACCAGTGAAACAAGCCGTGCAGAAATTTTCCTTAGGTAGTGGCATCGAACTCAACATACCTTCAAGGCTTAAATATTCCAAACTATCCGCACCAATAAAATCACGCACCCAGTCAATATCGTGTTTTGCAGCAATGAGTTCTTTTTTAGTCGGAAAATCTATCCCGTAAAAACAAGGAAACCTAATCGGCGGGCAGCTTATCCGCATATGTATTTGGCTTGCTCCGGCTTGACGGATATTTTTCACGCGCATTCTGCTGGTTGTCCCACGCACAATTGAATCTTCCACAATAATTATTTTCTTGCCATTTAATACTTCCTTTAAAGGATTAAGTTTTATTCTCACCCGAAAATCACGCAAATCCTGAGTCGGCTGGATAAATGTCCTTCCAATATAATGATTACGAATCATCCCAAACTCAAAAGGAATTTTAGAAGTTTCCGCAAACCCCAAAGCCGCAAATACCCCGGAATCAGGAATCGGCATAACTAAATCCGCCTGAACACCAAACTCAGTTGCTAATTGCGCCCCTAGGCGCTTACGCGTTAAATACACATTATGCTGAAAAATATTACTATCCGGCCGGGCAAAATAAATATATTCAAAGATACAAAAAGCGCAAGCACTCTTCTTAAATGGCATCACCGACTCAAGCCTGTCTTTATAGATAAACACAACCTCTCCCGGCGCAATATCCCTTATATATTTAGCGCCAATTAAATCCAAAGCACAGGTTTCACTGGCAAGAATATATGCACCATCAAGCTTACCCAGGCAAAGTGGGCGCCAACCAAAAACATCTCTCGCTCCAATAAGAATATCATTGAACATCAACGCCAAAGAATAAGCACCTTCTAACTTAGAAAGCGCCTCAATCACAATACCCTGTAAATCTTTTTTCTTACTATGCGCCAATAGATGCACAATAATCTCTGAATCCATAGTCGTCTGAAAAAGAGCACCATTATCTTCTAATTCTTCGCGCAGCTTAACGGTATTAGTAAGATTTCCATTATGCGCGATTGCGATATCGCCAACCTTTGATCTTACATAAAATGGTTGAGTGTTTTTAAGATTGCTACTTCCGGTAGTAGAATAACGCAAGTGCCCAATCGCAAAATCACCACGCAAACTACGTAGGATTTTATCATGAAAAACATCACTAACTAAACCCAATGCTTTATGTAAATATACTTTCTTACCATTACGAGTAATAATCCCCGCTGATTCTTCTCCGCGATGCTGAAGCGCATAAAGGCCTAAACAGGCAAGTTGCGCTGCATCTTTATGTGGATAGACCCCAAATATTCCGCACATATATTCCTCTTTTCTTTTTATTTATCCTTAGACGCAAACTGCAAGGCTGCATGAATAAAATTACTAAATAATGGATGCGCTCTATCCGGTTTTGATTTAAACTCCGGATGAAACTGAACGGCAATAAAATAAGGATGCGCTTTTAACTCCACAATCTCAATCAAGTCCTTACCAGGACAAACCCCCGAAAGAATCATGCCCGCTCTTTCAAATACTTTTTTAAATTTATTATTAAACTCATAACGGTGCCTGTGACGCTCATTAACCAGGCTTTTGCCATAAACCCGACTAGCCAAAGTATTCTTTTTAATTTTACACTGATACGCGCCTAAGCGCATTGTACAACCTAAATCTTTAAGCTTGGTCTGTTCATCTAACAAGCTAATCACCGGATATTTTGTTGACTGAAACTCTGTAGAATTAGCGGTTTTTAAGTTACAAACATTCCGGGCAAATTCAATTACCGCGCACTGCATACCTAAACAAATACCTAAAAAGGGAATTTTATTTAGCCGCGCAAATTTAACCGCTTTAATTTTTCCTTCAATACCACGATAACCAAACCCTCCCGGAACCAATATTCCAGAAACCCCCTTAAGCACTTGATCAATATTCTCTTTTTCTAAATTCTCAGAATCAATTCTTTTTATTTCCACCCGCGCATCATTATAAATCCCGCCGTGGATAAGTGCTTCATAGATTGATTTATAAGCATCCTGCAATTCAATATACTTGCCAATTACCGCAATTGTAACTTTATGTTTAGGATTAAGCACCCTATTTACCACACCTGCTTGCCAATCCTTAAGATCTGAAAATTTACAGATTAATTTAAAATGACTCAAAATTATCTCATCCAAAATCTGCTTCTTAAAAACTAAAGGCACCTGATAGATTGACTCCATATCCGGTGATTCAATTACTGCCTCTTTTTGCACATTACAAAATAAAGAAATTTTCTCTTTCACTTCCATGGTCAAAGATTCTTCAGTGCGGCAAATAAGCACGTCCGGAATAATACCAATCTCACGTAAAGTACCTACGCTATGTTGAGTAGGCTTAGTTTTAACTTCCCCGGCGGCCTTAATATAAGGAACAAGGGTAAGATGAATATAAAACACATTATCCGGACCCATATCCAATCGGAATTGCCTAGCTGCCTCCAAAAAAGGCAAGCTTTCGATATCTCCAACCGTTCCCCCAATTTCGACAATCACAATATTGGCTTTGGAAACTTCCGCGCATTTTCTAATCCTCTCTTTTATGGCATCGGTAATATGCGGAATAACTTGAATGGTTTTCCCTAAATAATCTCCCTTTCTCTCTTTAGAAATTACATTATTATAAATTTGACCAGTAGTGATATTATTAAATTTACTTGAAAGTGTATTTGTGAAACGCTCATAATGCCCCAAGTCTAAGTCCGTTTCTGCTCCATCTTCAGTGACGTAAACCTCCCCGTGTTGATAAGGATTCATTGTCCCCGGATCAACATTAATATAAGGGTCTAGCTTCATTAGAGCGACTTTTAAGCCTCGAGATTCTAAAATCTTTCCGATAGAAGCAGAAGCAATTCCCTTGCCTAAACTTGAAATAACCCCACCGGTGATAAAAATATATTTAGACATTTTAAATGATCCTTTCTTTTTTTAATGAGCGCTTGACTTACGAACGCGACAGCGTGAGTAAATCAATGCGCGAATTAATCCCGCCGAATAATTTGAGGCGGGAGAGTGCTTATTTAAGCTTTAAAACATATAATTTTTTGCGAAACCACATCCGACATTATTCTATAAGGAACCTGACTTAAATCATAGACCCCGATCACATCCTCATACCTAGCTGCTTCTGGCAAGAATTTTGCAAAAAAATTATTCAGCCCAGCTAACCTGGCAAGATTAAATTCACAATTTTCTTTATCCGGAAACAAAGCCACATAAAATATATTTGTTTCTACTAAATCCTGGAAAAAATGTGTACCAAAAGATAATTCCGGCATAAGGTTTCCCGCAGAGAAGGCTACTTCCGCTAAGACTGCCACATTATTAATCTCCGCAAATTTGACCGGTACGCCTAAAGAGGGCGTGGTCGTGCCCCATCTACCCGGGCCCATTAACAAAGTCGGCATCTCTTCTTTATTCTTTATAATTCTATTTAAATTACCCACAATCCGAGCAGTCTCATATTTATCGGTTAAAGTGAGCTTAGTATAAGCTTGGGGATTAACATAAATGATCCAATCGATTTTTTGCGAAATATTTCCTCCCAGAAAATATCCTTGCGAAGCAAAAAGTTTATCGGTTTTATTTACTTTATCCGGCATTTTAACTTTAGCACCCAACCCCCTAGTTTGTAATGGACGGCATTGCAAAAGATTTATTTTAAAGCCATCATTTTTAGTAAAATTAATGGTAAATTCTATCTCCACCGGATAATCATAACTTTCTTCGAGCAGCTCTAATATTTTTTTCAGCGAACTGATTAATGCCTTTTTGGCTAACACCTTGTCTAAGGTCAATATCCAATAATCCTTATCCCCTAAACCTCTCTGACGCATCAACTCCCGGGATTCATCGTCTTTATCGGCAATACGTTCAATACCAGCAAAAGCCTTCTCACTTACTAGTTTCTCAAAAGAGATAGTTTGAAAAATATTCCCTTTAGTATTTATCAGATCCACCATATGCTGTGAATATTTTCTTAAATCATCTTTTTCAGCATAAGGTCGGCGCGATGGATCACTTAAAGCCACCATTCGAGGATAATCTCCTTCTACCCGATTGACCGCCCGCGTGCCCAAACCAAAAACTAACCGCAACATCCCGGCCTGCGGATCAATATCCTTATTCCAAACATAAGTATTATAAGATACCCCCACTCCGGCTAAGTCCGGGAAGAAATAATTTTTATGCGGGGAACCGGAAACTCGCTGCACTAAAAGCGCCATCTGTTCATCTAATTTATCTAAACCTCTTTGTTTCCGATAAACTAAAGCATCCTCATTCATGGTACTGGCGTAAATTCTTTTTACCGCTTCGGCGAATTGAATATATCTTTGTTCCGGAGTTCCCTGATTAGCTAAAAAAATACTTTCATATTTACCAGCAAAAGCATTACCAAAATCATCCTCTAAAAGAGAGCTTGAGCGGATAATAATCGGAAAGGAACCAAAGTACTCAACAATCTGTTGGAAATGCTCCATAATTTCTTCCGGAAAAATTCCAAAGAGCATTTTTTCTTTTAGTACCCTAGCAATACTAAAATATCCTTCCTGACTCTTTTGCTGCATATGCAGCTTCCACCAGCGGTTATGCACAATAAAAGAATAAAATATATCTGAACCAATATAAAAAGAATCGTGTGGTTCAGAAAGCTTTTGCCAATCCAATTGTTTAGTTTTAGAAAGAATCTTACGGGCCAAAAGCATCCCCACCGCTTTGCCCCCGATAAAACCGGTTCCAATTAATCTGGACTTGATTTCAATTAACTCTTCCAATGAAAAATTACATATCGCTAAAACTAAAATCTTTTTATTTTTAGCAATCATTATGCTACAAAGCCTCTTAACCATTTCACTTTTTTGCTTTAAAGAAGCTTTGCTTTTGACTAATGTTTCAACTTCTAAAAATAAACGATCCCAATAATCGAGGTTCCTTTTAACGCTTTGGGCTCCTTTTTGACGGATATCAGACAAGATCTCTACAGCATTAACGCTATCAGTTATGGGAACAAATTGTTCGCCTTCCTTTTGATGTGGTAAAAACATCGTCGAGGAATAACGGTTCCAAACCTTTAGCGGATGAATATAAAAGCTGCCTTCGCAGTGATAAACATCCATCAACAGCTGTGTAGTTTCGCGAATACGGGCAATGGATTTAAAAGAATGATTATTACGCAATATTGAAAAATAAGTTACCGTTTTAAGTTCATAAAGATAGGGACAGGTAACCATGAAAAAATTTCCAATCATTAAATCGGTAGCCCAAGCTAAAAGCAGTTCGGATAAACAATCAAATACATAATAAGCCCCCTCACCTTCTTGAGTAATAATGCTGTTCACCTTGGCGGTAAAAGATTCAAAACCCGCCTGAGCTTTAAGCTCATAACGTTTTATTTGCGCCGAAGGCTTAATCAACTCTTGATGGGTGGCAAATCTCAAATAAATAACCTTCTTTTTGTCTTTTAGGGCCTGATTTACAAAAGGTTTTACTAAATTAATATAATCATCGATGTCATCAATCTGCCAAACGACATTATCCCCCAGCCTTAATCCCGTAATTACACTATCTAATCCTGCTATTCCAGTACTAATCATCTCTTCACCCCACTAAATAATCGGTAAATTACTCTCTTGCATTAAATATTTATCCATAAAATAAGCGCAACGCCTTCCCTCGGCAATCGCCCAAACCACCAGTGATTGGCCACGCCGCATATCCCCAGCTGAAAATACTTTTTCTACGCTGGTCATATAATTTTCTTGCGTGGCAATATTTCCTCGCGCATCTAACCTTAACTTCAAATCATTTAATAAACCTGCATGTTCCGGATGTAAAAAACCCACGGCCAAAATAACCAGATCGGCATTAATCTCAAACTCGCTTCCGGCAATCTCCTTCATTACCGAGCAAGTTTTCCCGAAACTTTGAGTAAATTCAACCTTAACACAAGAAAGTTTTTTAACTAAACCATTCTCTCCGATAAAACGCTTGGTTAATACTGCCCAATGACGCTGGCAACCTTCTTGATGGCTTGATGACACTTTCAAAAGTAATGGATATTTTGGCCAAGGCTGCTTGGCTGTACGACAAACATCCGGTTGTGATAAAACTTCAATTTGTACTACAGAAACTGCTCCCTGGCGATGTGCCGTGCCGACACAATCGGCTCCACTGTCTCCACCCCCAATGACTACCACTTGCTTACCACCGGCATCAATTAAACTTGCTGGTGAAATATTTTCTTTGCTCACACGTTTATTTGATTGCGACAGATAATCCATCGCAAAGTATATTCCCTTTAAATCTCTTCCCTCAATGGGTAGATCCCGCGGAACCCGCGCCCCGCCAGCTAAACAAACCATATCAAATTCTTTTAAAAGCTTCCCGGCTGGATAATCAACCCCCACATTCACTTTAGTTTTAAATTCCACCCCTTCTTCTTGCCAAAGGTCAATTCGCCGATCTAAAATTTGTTTCTCAAGTTTAAAATCCGGAATCCCATAACGCAAAATACCCCCGGGTTTATTATCACGTTCAAAAACAGTTACATTGTGCCCGACTGAATTAAGTTGTGCGGCGCAAGATAAACCCGCCGGACCAGAACCAATCACCGCGACTTTTTTATGCGTCCGATTCTCTATGCGTCGCGGTTTAATTAAACCATTTTTAAAACCCACCTCTACAATGGCTAGTTCATTCTCCCGGATAGTTACCGGATCATCATTCAAGCCTAATACACAAGAATATTCACACAACCCCGGACAAACCCGGCCGGTTATTTCCGGTAAATTATTAGTCGCCTCTAATAATTTACACGCCTGTTTCCAATTCCCTTTAAAAACATCATCATTCCACTCCGGAACATAGTTACCTAACGGACAGGCCCAATGACAAAACGGAGTTGAACAATCCATACAACGGCTTGCCTGTTCAGTCGACTGTTCAACAGAGCGCATTTTATAGACATCCTTAAAATCACCCAAGCGTTCAGGAACCTCTCGGTAAACGCTATCCAGTCGCGCTGATTTTAAAAAACCTCTTTCCTTATCCATCCAACGCCTCCGTAATATCTAGCTTTTCCTCATTTTTTGCTCCTTCTAAAATACGCTTATATTCCTTCGGCAGAACCCGGACAAACTTCTTTAGCTGTCCGTGCAGATTATCCAAAATTTTTTTAGCTTTTATGCTTTTGGTATATTTAAAATGATTACTCAACAAATGATAAATCGTATCCCGATCATCTTCTCTAATTTTCCCCAATTCAACCATATCTAAATTACAACACTCTTTAAAGGTTGCCTCCGGATCATAAACATAAGCAATTCCACCGGACATGCCGGCCGCAAAATTCCTACCCGTTTTGCCCAGAATAATTACTCTTCCACCAGTCATATATTCACAACCATGATCACCCACGCCTTCCACCACCGCATACAATCCGGAATTTCTCACACAAAATCTTTCTCCAGCCACCCCGCTAATATAAGCCTCACCGGATATCGCTCCATAAAAAGAAGTATTACCGACAATAATATTCTCATCGGAATTATAATTTACCTGTTTATTCGGATAGATGATAATTTTGCCTCCAGAGATACCTTTCCCGACATAATCATTGGCCAGCCCCTCTAACTCGAAAGTTATTCCCTTGGCTAAGAATGCGCCAAAGCTTTGACCGGCAATACCCTTAAATTTAAAATTCATCGCGTCCTCTAAAAGCACGCCATCTCCGCAACGACGGGTAACTTCGCCACTGAGCATGGCACCAGTCGTACGATTAGTATTATTAATCTCTGAGACAATCTCAATCGGCACATTTTTCTTAAGGCACTCTTCCCAACGTTTAATAAGTTCTCGATCAAGAACATTGTCCAGCCCGCTATCTTGTTTAACTTTATAGTAACGACCAATATTACTCGCTAGCTTGGGTTTATAAAGAATTTTAGAATAATCCAACCCCTTAGCTTTATTCGGGATAATCTGACGATTTAACTCTAAAAGATCGGTTCGGCCGATCATTTCATCTACTGTTCTTAAGCCGAGCGTCGCCATAATTTCACGTAGCTCGCAAACAATAAAATTAAAATAATTAACAATCTGTTCAGCTTGCCCTCTAAATCTTTTTTGTAAAATATTATCTTGAGTAGCCACGCCTACTGAGCAATTATTTAAATGGCAGTGCCTTAACATCACACAACCCATCACCACCAGAATCGCTGAACAAAAACCATATTCTTCTGCGCCTAGTAATGCGGCAATCGCCACATCGTAACCGGTACGCATTCCTCCATCAGTTTGCAAACGAACCCGAGATCGTAAATTATTCAACAAAAGTGTCTGATGCGTCTCAGCTAAACCCAGCTCCCAAGGAAGTCCGGCATATCTAATCGAGCTTCTCGGAGAAGCCCCCGTGCCTCCATCTCCACCAGAAATAAGGATCATATCCGCGTGGCCCTTAGCAACTCCGGCCGCCACTGTGCCCACCCCCACCTCTGAAACTAGTTTTACGCTAATCCGGGCATGCGGATTAGCATTTTTTAAATCAAAAATCAGCTGCGCTAAATCCTCAATCGAATAAATATCGTGATGCGGAGGCGGAGAAATTAAAGTTACTCCTTGAGTGGTATATCTAGTTCGCGCAATAATCTCGCTCACTTTATGCCCCGGCAATTGGCCACCTTCTCCGGGTTTAGCCCCCTGAGAAATCTTAATCTGCAGTTCATCGGCATTCACCAAATAATTTATCGTCACTCCAAATCTTCCGCTCGCCACCTGCTTAATTGCGCTCCGGCGAGAATCACCATTAGGTAAAGCTATAAATCTATTCGGATCCTCTCCGCCTTCTCCGGTATTAGACTTTCCCCCAATTCGATTCATCGCAATGGCAATCGTCTCATGCGCTGAGCCACTGATCGAACCAAAACTCATCGCTCCGGTTACAAAACGTTTTAAAATATTCTCCGCCGGCTCAACCTCATCAATCGAAATAGATTTTATTTTTTCCCCATCAGAAAGACTTGTAAATTTAAGTAAGCTTCTTAAAGTTGCCGGATTTTGCGACTGATCATTAATTAAACGGGCAAATTCCTTATATTTATCATAATCCGCATTCGCCGTAGCGTCTTGTAAAGCCGCGATACTTTCCGGATTCCAAAGATGGAACTCTCCGTCTTTTTTCCATTGATAAATTCCGCCGCTCACTAAATAATCATCATCTATGCCTCTGGGTGCATATGCCTGGACATGTCTTTGAATAGTTTCCTCGACAATTCCCTCCAAGCCCACACCACCGATTCTGGATACCGTTCCGGTAAAATACTTATCAATTAACTCTCTTGCTAAACCAAGAGCTTCAAAAATCTGCGCACCACGATAACTTCTCAAAGTAGAAATACCCATCTTAGAAAGAATTTTTAATATCCCATCAGTGATCGATTTGTTATAATTCTTTAATGCAGTTTTACTATCTAATTTTATTTCTTTTTCTGCAATTAAATAATCCACCGTCTCATAAGCCAGATAAGGATTAATACAGTCTACCCCATAGCCAAAAAGCAAAGCAAAATGATGTACTTCTCTGGGCTCGGCGCTTTCCACAACTAGAGCCACCTGCGAACGCACGGTTTTTTTCACTAAATATTGATGAATCGCGCTCGTTGCCAAAAGTGAAGGCAGCGCAATATTATCTTTATCTGCCCCCCGGTCACTTAAAATTATAAAGGAGTACCCCTGTTCAATAGCATACTCTGCTTCAAAACAAATCCTTTCTAAAGCCTGCTTAAAACCTTCTTGACCGCTAGAGGCATCAAAAAAAGTATAGATCGTTTTAGTTTTAAAACTATTGATACTAATATCGCGTATTTTTTCCAAATCTTGATTCGTAAGTATCGGATTTTTCACTCTCAGCTTATGGCTATGACTAGGAGTCTGATCAAGGATATTTTTTTCCGGACCAATAAAACTTTCTAAGCTCATCACCAACTTTTCGCGTATTGAATCTATCGGAGGATTAGTCACCTGCGCAAAAAGCTGCCTAAAATAACTGTAAAGAATTTGAGGTTTTTTCGATAAAAAAGCATACGGAATATCACTGCCCATCGAGCCGGTCGGCTCTTTTCCTTCTTCAGCCATCGGCTTAATCACCATCTTTAAATCTTCGCGCGAATAACCAAAAGCCTTAAGTTGCGCGATCAAATTTTGCGGGACTTTTTCGCTGGATTCAGAACTAACTAGTTTATCCAGATCGACCATGCTCTCTTGATTCCAAAGGCCATAAGCAAAACGCTGGCTTACCTCTTGTTTAAGCTGAGCGTCATTGATAATCCGGCCGGATTTAGTATTAATAAAAAACATTTTTCCCGGCTCTAGCCTTCCGGAAACCTTAATCTTTTCCGGAGCAATATCTAAAACCCCCACCTCCGAAGCCATCACCACAAAATCATCATGCGTCAAAATATAACGCGCCGGACGCAAACCATTTCGATCTAAAATCGCCCCGATGTTTTCTCCGTCAGTAAAAGTAATCGCCGCCGGGCCATCCCAGGGCTCCATAAAACAGGCATGATATTTATAAAAATCTCTCAATTCTTTACTCATATACTGATCATGCTCCCAAGGCGCCGGAACCATCATCATCATTGCATGCTCTAGTGGCCGCCCGGATAAAACTAAAAGCTCAAAAAAGTTATCCATCGCCGCGGAATCACTTCCACCCTCCACAACCACCGGCTTTAATTTTTCAATATCCATACCGAATAATTCACTAGCGAGCAAACGTTCACGCGCCCTTACCCCATTAATATTTCCGCGTAAAGTATTAATCTCCCCATTATGTGCCAGAAATCTAAAGGGCTGCGCTAAGTTCCAAGTAGGAAAAGTATTCGTAGAATATCGTGAATGCACTAGGCACAAAGCACTTTTTAAACTTTCATCTTTTAAATCCAAAAAGAAATTATCAATCTGTTCCGGCATCAATAGCCCTTTATAAGACAAAGTGCGACAGGATAGATTAGTAATATAGAAATATTCCTTTTGCTTTAAACCGGAGTTAAAAATAATACTCTCTATCTGCTTTCTGATACAATAAAGTCTGCGCTCAAAAGTCAGCGCATCCGTAATCTGTTTACTGCGGCCAATAAAAACTTGTTCAAAGACAGACTGGCTACTTTTAGCTCCTTGACCGATTCCAGAATCATCAATCGGCACTTTACGCCAGCCTAATAATATCTGACCTTGCTCTTGAATAACTTTCTGAAACGCTTCCTTACATAATCTACGTGAGTCATTATCTGGCGGTAAAAATATCAACCCACAACC